>JAEDNC010000003.1 GCA_016302705.1 Bacilli bacterium
AGCGCTAACAACAATAGTTTTAGTGTCTTCAATTTCTCTTTTTTCTATTTCCATACTTTATTGAAATAAAAATAAAAAAAGAAATTATAAATAGTGGTAGAATTAAAACACTAAAGGAGTGCTATATGAAAAAAGAACTTAAATGCCCACATTGTGGCCAAGTATTTACTATCGATGAAGGAGAATACGCGGAATTATTATCCCAAGTAAGGAATGATAGTTTTGAAAAAGAACTTCATGAAAGAATTAAGAAAGAAAACGAACTCCTTGAAGCAAAGCTTAACGCTGCTAACAAGGAATCTTTAAACGCACTCCAACAAGAAGTTAATAGATTAAAGGGAGAACTTTCTAACTCCAAACTAGAAAAAGAAATGGCGGTTAAAGACGTTGTTGCTAAGAAAAATGAAGAGATTAGTCTTTTAAACAACAAGCTTAATATGGCTAAGAATCAAACTGAAAGCGAAGTTAATAAAGCAATCAATGAAAAAGATAAGGAAATCCTTTCATTGAAAGGAAATATTCAACTTAAAGAAAAAGAATCAGCGTTAGAACTTCAATCTTTAAAAGATCAATATGAAGGCAAACTTAAAGATAAAGAAAACGAAGTTGCTTATTATAAAGATCTCAAAACAAAGATGTCTACCAAACTTGTTGGTGAAACTTTAGAGCAACACTGTATGATTGAGTTTAATAAACTCAGAATGACCGCTTTCCCAAAAGCGTATTTTGAAAAAGATAACGATGCTAGTGGCGGCTCCAAAGGAGATTTCATCTATCGTGAGACTGATGAAAATGGAACCGAAATCATTTCTATCATGTTTGAAATGAAGAATGAAAATGATACAACAGCGACCAAGCATAAAAACGAAGACTTCTTAAAAGAACTCGATAAAGATAGAAGAGAAAAGAACTGTGAATATGCAGTACTAGTCTCGATGCTTGAAGCAGATAACGAATATTATAACGCAGGTATCGTTGACGTATCATATAGGTACGAAAAGATGTATGTTGTAAGACCTCAATGTTTCATTCCAATCATCACTTTACTTAGAAACGCCGCGTTTAACGCTGCTCAATATAAACAAGAACTTGCCATAGTTAGAACTCAAAATGTTGATGTCACTAATTTTGAAGATAAGTTACTCGACTTCCAAGAGAAGTTTGGAAAAAACTATGCTTTAGCAAATGAACGTTTTAATAAAGCGATTGAAGAAATTGATAAGACAATTGATTATCTTAACAAAATAAAAAATGATCTCCTTGGCGCAGATCGTAACTTAAGACTTGCTAACGATAAAGCACAAGACTTAACAATAAAAAAACTCACTCATAATAACCCAACAATGAAAGCGTTATTTGAGGAGTCAAAAAAGCAAAAATAAGCGGTTTCTTACTTATATTGCGATGAATACAGGGTGTAATAAAAGCCCTGTTTTTTCATTAAGTCTTTATGGTTTCCAGTCTCAACAATGCCGCCGTCTTTCATAACGATAATAGTGTCAGCTTGTTCAATAGTGGATAGTCTATGAGCAATAACAATAGATGTTTTTTCTTTCATCATATTATCAAAAGCGTCAGTGATTAATTTTTCGCTTCTCGTATCGATGTTACTTGTTGCTTCATCTAAGATAACCATATTTGGATTGAGTAACATAACTCTAGCTATTGCAATCATTTGCTTTTGTCCTTCTGAGAGACCATTTTTCGCATTTATATATGTGTTATAGCTATTAGGGAGAGTTTCAATAAAGATATCGGCGTGAGCTTTTCTACAAGCTTCTTTTACTCCTTCTAAAGAAGCATCTTGTTTTAGATAACGAACATTATCAAAAATAGTGCCAGAGAAAATCCAGGTATCTTGAAGAACCATTCCAATGTTCTTTCTAAGAGATTCTTTGGAGATATCTCTATAGGAAATGTTATTGATTTTAATATCTCCATCTTTTGGATCGTAAAATCTCATTAATAAGTTAATCATCGTTGTCTTTCCAGCGCCTGTAGGTCCGACAATCGCAACTTTTTCACCTTTATTAATAACCAAGTTGAAGTCTTCGATTAACTTTTGATTTTCGCTATAAGAGAAATAGGTATGAGAGAATTCGATTTTATTGATATTCTCAATTTCTTCTTTTCCTTCATTAATATCAAAATCTAAATTCATAAAGTCATTAACACGTTTAAATGACGCTTTTGCGTTTTCATATTCATTAGCGACCCCTGATACTTCGTTAAATGGTTTGCTATATTGAGTGGTGTACGATAAGAAACTTGATAATTTGCCAACGCTCATAACCGCTAAGACAAGAGCGAGTTCAACACTATACGGAATCATAATGATTCCTGCAATACCAATAATCACATAAATTGTGTTATTCACTAATCTAGTGGATGGATTGACCCATGAGGCTGAGAATTGAGAAACTATTCCTTCTTTATGTAACTCGTTATTTTTAACTTTGAATAAATCGATAGATTTATCTTCATGATTAAGAGATTGAATTACATCTATGTTATTAAGAGTCTCTAAAGAGATAGATGAAATGTTAGCTTGTAATTCACTTTGCTTTTTAAAATGCTTATGTGAGAACTTAGATACAAAGCGAGACATTAAAATACTAAGAGGAGTAAGGATAATTACTCCTAAGGCTAAAATCCAGTTCACCATTAACATCATTACAATAGTAATAGTGATTGTGAATATTCCTTGAATAAGGGTTTTGAAAACTGCAAATAAGCCGCTTGCGAAATTCTCCATATCTCTTATTTCTAATTGGACCATATCCCCATGAGCCTTCTTATCAAAATCACTAATACAAATAGAGTTGATTTTGCTATAAATATCATCTCTTACATTCTTAATAACTCTTTGAGAAACATTCATAACAATTACTTCAAATAAGTAATCAAAGACAGTGCCAAGGACTGCTAAAACAAGAGCAATAATAAGATAAATATTAAAGATATTTTCAGCGTTTTCTTTTGAAGCATCTAAAGACTTACCAAGCAAGAATGGTTGAGCGAGTTGAGAGGTCACAAATAAAAGAGCAAAAATAAAAGCGAAAATCAGAGATTTTCTCATTGGTTTAAGATAGTGAATTAGCCTTTCTTTTGTACTCATACTATTTCTTTTTAATCTGTGTCTCATAGGTTTCTCTATAAATTGGACAATCTTTCATTAGATCTTTATGTTTTCCTTGTCCAACAACCTGTCCACCTTCCAACACTAAAATGTAATCAGCATTTTGAATGGTGGCAACTCTTTGAGAAACAATGACTTTAGTCATATCTTTAAAACCTTTAACAGTTTCTCTAATCTTTTTATCAGTTAATAAATCTAAAGCTGAGGTGCTGTCATCTAAGATTAAAATTTCTGGGTGTTTCAGTAATGCTCTACCAATACAAAGTCTTTGTTTTTGTCCACCAGAAAAATTAGTCCCACCTTCATTCACTTCATGATTTATTTTGTCTTCATATTTGTTCACAAACTCGTAAGCTTCGGCCTCTTTTAGTGATTTTATGATTTCTTCATCGCTTGCATCAGGTTTGGCCATTAAGTAGTTTGATTTAATTGTTCCTTTGAATAATGATGACTTTTGATTTACTAGTCCAATGTCATTTCTTAATGACTTTAAATCGTATTCTTTTAAAGGAATCCCTTTATAGAAAATAGCGCCATCACTTACATCGTAGAATCTTTCAATTAAATTAATAATTGTGGATTTACCAGAACCAGTACCTCCAATAATTCCAAAAGTTTCACCTTTTCTAATTTGGAAGTTTAGGTCATTTAAAAACATCTTCTTCTCATCAAACGAGAAAGAGACATGGTCGAATTTAATCAATTCCTCTCCAATATTTGTCTCTCCAGTTTTTGGAGAATCACTATTAGTGATTTGAGGAGTGATCATTAAAACTTCATTAATTCTTTTTGCGGATACAGTTCCTTTAACAATATCAATAACAGCTTGAGTGATTTGAATAGTGACAAAGAAGATCTGCGCTAAATAGGACATCTCAGCAATAATAGTGGATGCCATTAAAAGATTATCTCCGGAGTTAAATAAAGATTCCTTTAAAAGGAAAACAATAACAATCAATACAATAGAAGTAATTGCAAATGTTAATGGATTGATTAAAGCGTTAATTTTGTTAACAGCGATGCTTTTATCCTGATAATCAGTAGTTTTACTACTGAACTTATTATTTTCGAATTCTTGATTATTGCTTGCTCTAATAACTCTAGCGCCTTCTATTGTTTCAGATGCACTGTTAGAAAGTGAGTCTAAATCCTTTTGTATTTCAATATATCCTTTTGATGATTTTCTTAATGCCAAAACGTTAACAAGAATGATAAGAGGAACGATTGCTAAAAAGGCAAAACCTATTCTCCAATCTAATATGAAAGAGATAATTAATGATCCAGTTAATATGAATGGTGCTCTAACGATTAATCGAACAAAAAGAAGTAATCCTTGTTGAACTTGATAAGTATCACTATTGATAAGAGTGAGAATCTTACTATTTCCAATGCTATTTCTCTCTTTCTTTGAAAGAGTAAGCATTTTGGTATATAAAGAATTGCGAATTTCAGTTCCAACATTAACCGAGCTTCTAGCAGCTAGATATTGGGCAACCATTGTTATTGCGTATCCAACTACGCCCATAACTAGAATGATGCCTCCACCCGTAAGAGCGTCTGCTAAAAATGAATCACCAAAATTAAATGCACGAATAAAAGTAGCTATATTTTTAGAGACTACATTAGGGATATTGTTTGGAGTATTAAATTGGCTTAAATCCAACACCGCTTTCATGATAAGGGGGATAAGCAAATCAAAAATAGCCTCAATAATTTTCAATAATGGCCCAAGGGCTATACTGAGTATGTTATGTTTAATCGAATCGCTAACTTTTCTTATCATAGCAAAACTATGATACCAACTTTTGTTTATAATTCCTATTTAGGAAAAAGTAACTCTTTGAGTTAAGAAAAAGAACCAGATAATAAATCGGGTTCTTTTTATGAATTATGTTTAGCGAATAATTGTTCCGCTTTTCTCTTCAAATGCTTTTTCAGCGTTTTCTAGAGCAGCAATAATTGCGGTCTTATTTGGGCAGTTTGTTAAGAACTTAACACAGGCATTAACTTTTGGATACATGCTACCCTTAGCGAAGTAATCACCTTTAAGGTATTCCTTAATTTCATTAAGTGAAACGTTAGTGAGTTTCTTTTCGTTTGGTTGTTTGTAATTAATACAAACATTATCGATAGCAGTTAAAATCACTAAATAATCAGCATTCACTAATTCTGCTACTAATGCAGAAGCATAGTCTTTATCGATAACAGCAGCAACGCCTACTAGTTTATTGTCTTCTTTAATGACAGGGATGCCACCTCCACCAGCGCAGATAATGACATTTCCACTTTTTACTAAAGTAGAAATAACTTCTTTTTCTTCAATATCGATTGGAAGTGGTGAAGGAACCACTCTTCTATATCCTCTTCCAGCATCTTCTTTCATTGTCCATCCTTTTTCTTTGGCAACTATTTCTGCTTCTTCTTTTGAATAGAATGTTCCAACTGGTTTAGATGGGTTTTGGAATAATGGGTCATTTTTGTCTACAACAACTTGAGTAACAACAGTAGCGACATTTCTCTTAACACCTTGTGCCTTTAATTCGTTTTGCAAAGCGTTTTGGAGATGGAAACCAATATATCCTTGTGACATTGCTCCACATTCTGGGAAAGGCATGTCTGGGACACTTTTAGCTTCGTTAAAAGCATTGTTGATCATTCCAACTTGTGGTCCATTACCATGGACAATAACAACTTCATGACCATCTTTCATGAGTTTAACAATATTTTTAGCGACATTACTCACTAAAAGTTTTTGTTCTTCAGCGTTATTGCCTAAAGCATTACCGCCTAAACTGACGACATATCTCATTTCTTATACCTCGTTAACATTTTTACTATATCACTTTTAGTGGCCCAAACAATTAAATATTTGTTTGTCTTTTATAAATAGCATAAAACGGAGTAAAATAATCATACTATGTATCCTAATTTATTTGGTATCGATGGCTTCTCAATGACTTTCATGATTATTGTTGGGGTTATTGCGGCTGCTGCACTTTTATTTATCTATTTGCACAAGAATGGAGTTCACTCAAATTCATTCCTTGATTTAGGTGTGGTCGTTATCGTTACTGTAATAGTTGGAATCATCTTTGCAATCTTATTTGAGAATGTTTACGAAGCTATCAAGCATTCCGTAAATGGAGATCAACAGCGTTGGACTTGGGGCATGACTTTCTATGGTGGATTAGCCGGTGGAGTTCCTACATTCTTATTAACCTATAAATTCTATTATTTAAGACATAATAAACCAATTTTAGATAGGATTGTAATTATCGCTCCTGCGTGTATTAGTTTAGGTCATGCGTTTGGTAGAATTGGCTGTTTCTTATCAGGATGCTGCTATGGAATCGAGACCGACGCTGCAAACGGAATTCTTTTCCCAGGAATGGATCATCCAGTTGTTCCAACTCAAATAATTGAATCGACCTTTTTATTCACTTTAACCGTTGTTTTGACTTTATTTGCGTTCAAATATTCATTTAAGTATAATTTCACAATTTATATGGTATTTTATGGAGTTTTTAGATTTATTATCGAATTTTTTAGAGGAGATGAGAGAGGACAACTCGCTGGATTATCGCCATCACAATACTGGTGCATACTCCTTGTACTTTTTGCTTTCATAGTCTATTTACTCTTAAAGAAAAAAATGCCAGTTTATAACGAGGATAAGACAGATGAGATTTAGATTTATTGATATAGCGCTATTTGGTTTAACATTCGTTTTTGTTAATGCTTTTCCAGTTGATCTTCTTCCACTTGATATCGTTGGTCAATTAGCGGTTAGAATTGGATTAAGAGTTATCCTACTCGCATATTATATTTATACATTGTGGAGAAGGAGAATTAACATCTTCAGATTTGCGAATTATCGAAGAGCTTTATTGTTTATTCCATTCCTATTAGTGTGCTTCTCTAACATTATTGCTGCTGGTATTGCTGGTTTACCATTTACTGCAGTTACAGTTGATCCGCTTTATCTCTCGCTAATCATTGTTTATCATCTCGTTGGAGTTACTATTGAGGAATTCTTATTTAGACTTTTTATCCAAAACATCCTTATTTATGCTTCTTCGATAAAAAGAATCTTGGCTAGTGGTGCAATCTTCGCGTTATTCCACTTAATTAACATTGTTAACGTTAGTTCAATTGATGCTTTAATCTCTGTTATAGTTCAAGTTGTTTATGCCTTTGGCATTGGCTTATTACTCGCAATGATTTATGAATATACATATTCCATCCCTGCATGTATTTGTTTCCACTTTATATTTAATTTATTTAATATGATTTTGATAGAAAACGTATTTATGTTTAATATCCCAATGCTTACTTATTACTTAACTGCAGTGGGATGTGGATTAGTTGTAGGGATTTACGCGGTCCTAATTTACTTATTGGTACTTCAGAAAAACGAAAGATATTTTAGAGAATAAGCCGTTTATTCGGCTTTTCTTTTACTTTTGTCTATTGATGATTTGTTGATAAATCAACATCTACAAAATATAATTATAGTAATGGTAGATGGAATAATTCTCGCTGGTGGTAAATCCACCAGAATGAAAACTAACAAGATGCTTTTGACTATTAATGAGCATCCAATCATTTGGCATACCCTTAAGAGTATTGAACCTTTTGTTGATAAAGTAATTATTGTCACTGGTTTATATGACAAAGAGATTAGAGAAGCATTAAAAGGAGAGAATGTTACTTTTGTTCATAATCAAAATTATGAAAAAGGAATGTTTTCTAGTGTTCAAAAAGGAATAAACGAAACTCAAAATGATTTCTTTATCATTCCTGGAGATTGTCCGTTTGTGAAGCCTAAAACCTTTAAAGCATTATTAGTAGGAAAAGGCGAAGTAAGAGTGCCTAGATATTTAAACGAAGACGGTCATCCAATTTATATCTCAAAAGAATATAAAGACGAAATATTATCAATGTCATTAGATAGTAATCTAAAAATATTTCGTGATAGCAAAAACTATGAGATAATTAATGTCGAAGACAAAAACATAGCAATTAATCTAAATGAATTTTTAGATTATCAAAATATAAAGATAACTGAGGAAGGAAGATAGTATGAAAGTAAATGAGTACTACCGCGCATCTTCATTAGAAGATGCCTATCGTAAGTTACAAGAAGATCCAAGAAACGTAATTCTCGCTGGCGGACTCTGGATCAAGAAAATGGGGCAAGATGTTAATACATTGCTCGATTTATCTACCCTTGGCTTAAATCAAATTAGCGAAACCAAGTCAGAAGTTATTATCGGAAGCATGGTTACTCAAAGAGATTTTGAGAATTCTCCAATCGTTCGTAACCTCTTCAATGATTCAATTGCTTTTGCTACTAGAGAAGTCATGGGAGTGAACTTCCGTAATATTGCCACTATAGGTGGATCCATTATGGGGAGATATCCTTTCTCTGATGTCATATGTGGATTGTTGCCATATGATGTCACTTTAGAATTCTATCCAGCTCAAACAATGAGTCTAGAAGATTACCTAAACTATAGAGGAAAAATTAACGCTATTTTAGTAGCGATTCATATCAAAAAAGGAAATGGAAAAGGCTTCTATAAAAAAGCAAAAACAACAGCCTTAGATTTCCCTATTATCAATTTCGCGATTGCAAAAGTTGATGGCAATTATCGTATTGCAATAGGCGCTAGACCAATGGTTGCATCCTTAGCTCATAAAGCGATGGATTACCTCAATAAAGAAGCAAAAGTTGGCCCAGAACAATATAAGAAAGCCGCTGAAATGGCAGTTGAAGAACTTTCTTTCTTAGATAATAAAGACGCAAGTGCGGAATATCGTACTGATTTAACAAAAGTCTATGTTAGACGTGGACTTGAGGAGGTTAGCAAATAATGTTAGTTACTTTCTTTTTAAACAATACCGAAGTCTCATATTCTGTTAACCCAGGCGAATATCTCGCTGATACTTTAAGAAAACACGGACTTAAATCTATTAAGGTTGGCTGTAATGAATCAAGTTGCGGTAGCTGTACCCTTTTAGTGGACAACAAACCAATGATGAGCTGTTCATTATTAACCGCATCAGTTGAAGGCAAGCACATCACCACAATTGAAGGTATCCAAGAAGAGGCAGCAAAAATTTCGCGTTGCTTCTCTGAAGAAGGAGCGGATCAATGTGGATTCTGTAATGTTGGTTATGCTTTAGTCATTTATTCTCTTAAAAGAGAATACAAAAACCCAACTGATGAAGAAATTAAAGATTATATTGTTGGCAATCTCTGCCGTTGCTCTGGCTTACATTCTCAAATGAATGCCATTAAAGCCTACTTAAAGGAGGAATAGAAGATGACTGTCGATAAAAAGAAAATGCGTGTTGTTAATAACAAAACATATTCGGTCGATGGCAAAGCCTTAATGCAAGGTAGAAGCTATTACACTGATGATTTAGCAGCACAAAATAGTTTAACTATTAAAATCTTACGTTCCCCACATGCTTTTGCTCATATCAAAAACATTGATGTTAGCAAAGCTAAGAAACTTAATGGTGTTGAATTGGTCTTAACTTATAAAGATGTTCCTCATGTTTCTTTCTCTAGAGCAGGCCAAGGATATCCAGAGCCTTCACCACATGATAAGTTCATCTTAGATGAATATGTTCGTTATGTTGGAGATGAAGTGGCGATGGTTGCCGCTATTACTCCCGAGATTGCAGAAGAAGCACTTAAATTAATTAAAGTTGAATACGAAGTATTAGAACCAGTATTAGATTTTGAAAAAGCTTTTGAAAATAAATCAGTTATCCACCCTGAAGATGGCATTTGTGAAATGTTCCCAATTGGTTTTGAACCAAAGAAGAATGTTGCCGCTGCATATGAGATGGAAGTTGGCAATGTAGAAGAAGAACTTAAAAAGTCTGATGTTGTAGTTGAAGAAGTGTTCTATACACAAGCACAAGCTCATGCGATGCTTGAAACACATAGTAGTAATTCTCGTTTAGACGAATACAATAGATTAGTTATTTATTCTTCTACTCAAACCCCATTCCATATGAGAAGAATTATGGCAACAACACTTGGCATTCCTGTCAGTCAAATTCGTGTAATTAAGCCAAGAGTTGGTGGTGGTTTTGGTGGAAAACAAGCTTTCCATGGTGAATTTTTCTGCGCTTTAACTACTTTGCGAACAGGTAAGCCTGCAAGATGCGTTTACACTCGTGAAGAAGTATTTGAAAGCAGTTATACACGTCACCCAATGAGAATCACAATGAAAATTGGTGCGATGAAAGATGGAAGAATCAATGCAATTGATTGCCGTTCATTAAGTGACACAGGTGCGTATGGTGAACACTCGTTAACAGTCTTTATGATTGTTGGTAGTAAAGTTTTACCACTTTATAACAAAGTTGACGCTGTCCGTTTTGGTGGACAAGTTGTATATACAAACCACGTCTCAGCCGGAGCCTATCGTGGATATGGTGCTATTCAAGGTAACTACGCTCTAGAAGCAACTATTGACGTCTTAGCGGAAAAACTAAAGATGGATCCAAAAGTTATTAGAGAAATGAACTCGATGAGAGAAAAGGAAACTTCACCAATCTTTGAAATTATGGGCGAAGGTACCAAAGGTACCGCAATGATAATGGAATCATGTAAACTTCCATATTGTATTAAACGTGGTGCTGAATTAATTGATTGGGAAAAGAATTATCCATGTAAGAAAATTAGTGACACCAAAGTTAGAGGATATGGCATGGCTATCGCTATGCAAGGTAGTGGCATTCCATTTATGGATATGGGAAGCTGCTCTATTAAACTCAATGATGGTGGATCATATATGGTTACTGTTGGAGCAACTGATATTGGTCAAGGCAGTGACACTGTCATTTCCCAAATCGTTGCTGAAGAATTAGGAACTACTGTTGATAAAGTATTAATTTATTCATCCGATACTGATCTTACTCCATTTGACTGTGGAGCTTATGCTAGTAGTACGACTTACATATCCGGAAATGCTGCTTGGAAAGCTGCGCAAAAAATGAGAAAACGCTTAATTAAGGAAGCTGCAGTATTCCTTAAAACTAAAGAAGAAAATGTTGAATTTGATGGCAAAACCTTCACTTCCGGAGATAAATCCATCACTTTAAACGATATGTCAGTGAAGATGCTTTATAACAATAACTTACAACAAGTCCAAGTTGTAGAAAGCTATTATGGTCACGTATCTCCACCTCCATTTATGGCGGCTTATGCTGAAGTGGAAGTTGATACTGAAACTGGTGAATATGAAGTTCTTAATTATGTCACTGTTACCGATTGTGGAACAACTATCAATCCAATGCTTGCTAGTGGACAAGTTGAAGGTGGTGTTGTCCAAGGTTTAGGTATGGCGTGCTTTGAAGATGTTAAATATGATAAGAAAGGAAAACTTATTTCTAATAACTTCCTTAACTATCATATTCCAACACATAAAGAAATTCATAAACTCACTACTGAATTTGCTGATTCATATGAACCAACTGGTCCGTTCGGCGCTAAATCAGTTGGTGAAATTGGTATTGATACTCCACCAGCGGTTATTTGCAATGCAATTTATAACGCGACAGGTGTAAGAATCCATAGATTACCAATTACTCCTGAAAAGATTCTTAAAGGAATGAAAGAGTTGAAGAAATAAATATGTACGATTTATTACTCAAGAATGGTTTTGTGTACCTTAATGGTCGTTTCATAAAGAAAAACATTGGGGTTACTGACGGAAAGATTGCTTATATAGGTAATGAAGAGGTCAAGGCCGCAAAGGTTGTTGATGTATATCAAAGAAAAGTGTTGCCAGGATTAATTGATCCACATGTTCACTTTGATTTGTTCTGCGGTACAATTCCTAGCCGTGATGACTTTTACTATGGAAGTAAATCTGCAGCCTATGGTGGTATAACCACCATTGTGGATTTCCTTGATCCAAGTAGAAATGCTGAAGAATTAAAAGAATCATATTATGAAAGATTAAAAAAAGCTGAAAAGTGTAATGTAGATTATCACTTCCATGCTTGCATTAGAGAACCTAACGGAAATCTTGAAGAATATATTCTTATGATGAAAACCTTAGGCATTAACACCGTTAAATTATTCACAACCTATTCCGAAACACATAGACGTACATATGATAGAGATATCAAAAAGTTATTAGCTTTATCTAGAAAGTATAGATTCCTCGTTTTAGCGCATATCGAAAACGACGAAATGATTAATCACGACGAATCATTAACATATCAAGACTTAGCGGAGGCTAGACCATCTGAAGCAGAGACTTCTGAAGCCTTAAAGTTATGCAAATTTGCTAAACAAACTAAGGGATATTTATATATGGTCCACTGTTCTAGTGGAAACACTCTTCAAAAGATTTGTGAGAAGTACTATAACATCCTTGGAAAGAATATTTTCATCGAATCTTGCCCACAATATTTTGTATTCAATAAAGACAAATTGAAGGGTAAACAAGGATACTTATATACTTTTGCTCCACCTTTAAGAAGTGAAGAGGAAAGAAAACTGTTAATTAAGAACATTGAATACGTAAATACAATAGGAACAGATCACTGTGCCTTTAACATTGAAGATAAAGAAACTCACACTTATCTTAAAGGCATGCCTCTAGGAGTCGGTGGCATTGAATCTAGCTTTCAAATTATGTATGAAATGTTTGGAGATCAAATAATTAACAAGATGAGCAAGAATATTGCAAAAATTGAGCGATTTGCTGGAAAAGGTGAAATAAAAGTCGGAAATTTCGCAGATTTTGTCATCCTTTCTGGAGCAACACATGAAGTTGGAAAACCACATGGTGCAGTCAATTATTCGATTTATGAACACATCAAAGTCAACACCACAATTGAATCCACAATGATAAGAGGAGAGTTTGTTCTTTATAAAGGAAAATTCATCCCACACAAAGGTCAAATTATCAACTGTGGGAAAGGAGTTTCCGAATGAAAGCAATAATCAACGCTCGAATATACGATTACGATAAATACATCGAAAATGGCTATGTAATCTTTGATAAAAAAATCGTAAAAGTAGGTGAAATGGATTCATTTACAAACGATGGTTATCAACTTATAGATGCCAAAGGCCAAATGTTGCTCCCAAATTTCGTTTGTGCCCATTCTCATATCTATTCGATTTTCGCTAGAGGTCTAGCTTTACCATTTAATCCAAAGAACTTCCAAGACATTCTTGATCAAATGTGGTGGAAACTCGATTCTCAAATTGATAATGAGATTACTTATTATTCTGGAATCGCTGCTGGAAGTGAATTTTTACTTAATGGTGTCACCACAATCATTGATCATCATGCTAGTGGAACTGAAATTATTGGTTCTCTTGCCTCTTTAAAAAAAGCGTTAAATAACACATTACACATGAGATCAATCTTGTGTTTTGAAAGTAGTGATCGTTATCCAATTAAAGATTGTGTTAAAGAGAATATGAACTTTGCAAACAAAAATCACACTGAATTTGTAAGTGGATTATTTGGAATGCATGCTTCTATGTCTTTAAGTGATGGTAGTCTTAAATTAATTTCTCAAAAATTAAATAACACACCAATTCATATTCATGTCGCGGAAAGCGATATGGATGAAAATGATTGTTTAGAAAAATATGGAACAAACATCATTTCTAGATTAGATAAATACAATTTAATTAATAAAGATTCTCTTATTGTTCATGGAGTTTTTATGAACGATGAAGAACTTGATATTATCAAGAATAAAGGTGCTTATATTGTTGTTAATACAACAAGTAATTTAAATAATGCGGTTGGAATTCCTGATATTAAGAAATATATGAAACATAACATCCCAATTATGATTGGTAATGATGGCCTATCTAGTTCAATGGCAACTGAGTATTTAAATGCGATGTACCTTACACATTTAAAGAATAATAATCCTATTGCTATGAATATTGGCCATATCTTTGATATAATCAATAATGCATATAGTTATGTCGGACGCCGATTAGGCATTAATATTGGCAAAATTAGAAAGGACTATGTTTCTGATTTTATGCTTATCCCATACACTCCATTTACAGAGATGAACTCCAATAACGCTTTTGGCCATGTGTTTTATGGTTTATTCCCTAACTTCAGACCAAATGATGTCTTCGTAGCTGGAAGTAGATTAGTTAAAAATGGCGAACTAACATCTAAAAAAGCAAAAGCAGAATTAATTGAATCAAGAAAATACAGTGAAAAACTTTGGAAGAAAGTGAAGGAAATCTAGTTATGGATTTAACAACCAAATTTGATGGATTAACCCTAAAGAACCCACTTATGCCAGCAGCTGGACCACTTGTTGGAGATGCTGAAAAATTATTATGGCTTAAAGATCAAGGCCTTGGTGCTTTAGTAGCGAAAACCATTTCCACTAAAGATGCCCACATTCCTCATCCATGTATTGTTGGAGAAGGCAATGGTGCAATCTTTAACTGTGAATTATGGACAGAATATCCAAAAGAAAAATGGATCAATGAATTCCTTCCAGAATTAAAGGCTAAAAAAGGAGATACACCTCTTATTTTATCCGTAGGATATACAAAAGAAGACATGGAAGAATTAATTCCTCTTCTTGATGATTTTGCAGATGCCTTTGAAGTGAGTTGTCACTATGTCGGAACTGACCACGAAAAGATGGCAGAAACTGTTAGAACAATTAGAAAGCACACGAACAAGCCTTTCTATATGAAAATATCACCACATATTCCTGATCCAGCAGGATTTGCTCATACCATTAAGGCAAATGGCGCTAATGGTGTTGTGGCAATTAATTCTTTAGGACCAAGCATGGTTATTGATGTTGAGAACCGTCAAATGGCGTGTTCTAACGATAAAGGATTTGTGTGGATGAGCGGACCAGTAATTAAGCCACTTGCTTTAGCAACTGTTTACACAATTAAGCAAGCTGAACCATCTTTAACTGTTATTGGTGTTGGCGGAGTAGCTTCTGCTAAAGATGTCATCGAATTCTTATTAGCAGGTGCTTCTGCTGTCGGAATGCTTTCAGCACCAATGCTTAGAGGAAAAGAATTATACGCAAAGATTATTAATGATCTTCCGAAAGAATTAGAGAAATATGGTTTCTCTTCTATTCAAGAAGTCATTGATACAAAACTTACAAATAAAGTTACTTATGAACACGAAATGCCGAGTGTGGATTCTAGCAAATGTTCACACTGTGGAATGTGTTCAAGAAATTGCCCATATTTTGCAATTGATATGGATGAAAATAAAGTACCATCATTTAATTCAAACAAATGTTTCAGATGTGGATTATGTGCATCCAAATGCCCAACAAAAGCTATTAAATTTTAATCACTTATGATTAACGAATACAAAACATCAGTTAAAAAAGTCGATAACGAAGAAAAGATGTCAGGAATGGCAATCTTTACTAGCGACATCCGTATGGATAACGCCCTTTTTGCGATTCCTGTTAGAAGTACAGTATCTCACGGAAAAATCTTAAAAATTAATGTTCCAAGTTTACCAAGAGGATATTACTTTATCTCTGCAAAAGATATTGTTAAAGAAAACGTTTGTAACATTATCGCTTCTGATTGGCCTGTATTCGCTGATAAAGAAGTTAATTATAAAGGTGAGACCATAGGCCTTATTATCGGACGTAAAAAATTAACATGTTTAAGTCTTGCTAAAGATGTCCATATCGAATATGAAGAACTCGAACCAGTGTATGAAATGAAAAATTCATATGTTCATAAAGAGTTCAATAAAGGCAACATAGAAGTTTTTAAAAATGCGAAAAAAGTATTTTCTGAAAGCTTTGAAACTGGATATCAAGAACATATCTATTTAGAACCACAAGGAATGCTTATGTGGTTAGATGGTAATAAAATTACCATTAAAGCATCAATGCAATGTCCTTTCTATATCAAAAAGGCTGTAGAAAGAACATTAGGATGTGACTCTAGTAGAGTTAGAGTGATTCAACCTGCTGTCGGTGGCGCTTTCGGTGGCAAGGAACATTATCCATCTTTGATGGCGGCGCAATTAGCAACTGCAATTGTTAAGATTAAAAAACCAATTAAGATGATCTTTGACCGTAAGGAAGATATTACCTTCACTACAAAAAGACATCCAAGTAAAACTGATATCTCAGCTTATCTCGATGATAAAGACAATATTTTAGGTGTCAAAGTCCATGTTGGAATTGATGGAGGAGCATATATTGGCTGTTCAATGGTTGTTCTTTCTCGCGCCTTAATTGCATGCACTAACACATATACCTTTGATAATGTCGAAGTTAGTGGAGATGCCTATTGCACAAACAAGGTTCCAAGCGCTGCATATCGTGGATTTGGTTCACCTCAATCAATATTTGCAATGGAGCTATTTATTAACCATTTAGCGGACTTCTTGCACGTTAATCCACTTGAATTAAGAAATAAATACTTAGTCAAAACCGGTGATACAAGTGTCACAAACGGTAAATTCAGAGACCCAATTATTTTAAAAGAACTCATGGATAAAGCTATGGAGATGAGTGATTACAAAAAGAAAGTAGTCGAATATTCTAAACCAGGTTCTTTTAAAGGAATTGGAATGTCTACTTTCTTACATGGATGTGGTTTTACTGGAAGCGGTGAAAGCACAATTATTAAAGCAAAAGTTAGAATTAAAAAAGACAAAAATGATGTTGTCACTTTCTATACTTCCCAAGTAGATTTTGGACAAGGTAATAGAACGACATTAAAACGTATTGTAGTTGATACATTAGGTATCCCAGAAAACCAAGTAATATATGACGCACCTGATACAGATAAGACGTTATCAACAGGTCCTACTGCCGCTAGTAGAACAATAATTATTGTTGGTGGACTAGTTGGTAAGGCTGCTCAACACTTAAAAGAAATCTGGCAAGATGGTGTTGAACAAGAAATTATCGAACCATATGTCGCTCCATCCTTTATTAAATGGGATGAACCTACAATGCAAGGCGATGCATATCCTGGATATGCTTGGGGAGTCAACATAGTTGAAGTAAGTGTTGATCCAATTACATATCAAGTGAATATTGATGGATGCTGGTCAACATATGATGTTGGTCACGCGATTGATGAAAGAATAATGATTGGACAAGCTGATGGTGGGTTAGCCCAGGCTTTAGGTTGGGCCTATTTAGAAAAAGAAGAAATCGAAAATGGCGTTTTCAAACAAAAGACACTTAGTGATTATGTCATCCCAACAATGATGGATTTACCAAAAATGGAAACCGCTTTTATTGATAACCCATTCCCTTATGGCGCTTTTGGGGCTAAAGGAGCTGGAGAATTAACGTTTGTAGGAGGTGCTCCTGCATTCTGTCTTGCTCTAGAGCAAGCAATCAATAGAAAAGTACATAAGATTCCAGCGACACCTGAATACATTATGGAGTTAATTGAACATGGAAATTAGTTTTATTCTAAATAATAAAAAAGTAACAATTGATGTCACTCCATCAATGCGTCTTTTAGATGTCATTCGTGAAGAATTACATTTAACAGGAACTAAAGAAGGGTGTGGAGAAGGCGAATGCGGAGCATGCACTGTTTTAGTTAATGGTGAACCATATAATTCATGCCTTACTCCTGTTGCTAATGTGATTGGTAAAGAAGTAATGACTATTGAAGGTTTTAGAGAAACAAAAGCGTATCGAATTATCGCTGATGCATTCGCTAATCAGGGTGGTAGTCAATGTGGTTTTTGTACTCCTGGCATGATTTTAGCGAGCTATGCTGTTCTTAAGAAAAACCCTCATCCAACAGAAGAACAAATTAGAGAAGCTTTATCAGGCAACTTATGCCGCTGTACTGGATATAACTCCATAGTTAATTCAGTAATGCTTGCTAGCAAGAAAGGGATAGAATTATGATTCAACATTTCATTCCTTCTAATCTAAATGAAGCTTTAGAAATTCTTTCTAAGCACAATTGTTTTATTCTTGCTGGTGGCACTGATTTAATGGTCCAAAAACATATTAGTACTGGAATACTCCCTCATTTTGAAAAAGACATTCTTTACGTTATGAATTTAAACGAACTAGATTATATTAATCTAGATAGTGATAAAAATATCCACATCGGTGCTTCTACTAGATTTATTGAAATTGAAGAGTCTCCTCTTGTTCCAAAAATCTATAAAAAAGTTATTAGAGAAATTGCTTCTCCTAATATCCGTAATATGGCTACGATGACTGGTAATATCGCTAACGCTTCTCCTGCTGGAGATAGCATTGTCCCATTAGTGCTTAATGATGCAGATGTAGTTTTAATCTCAGTTAATGGAGAAAGAACTGTCTCAGTTAATGACTTCATCTTAGGTGTTAGAAAAATAGATAGAAAACCAGATGAAATGATTAAAGAAATCGTCTTAAAACCTCAAGAACTCAACTATTTTTATAAGAAAGTTGGTTCTAGAAAGGCTGAATCAATTACTAAAGTTTCTTTCTTAGGAGCGTATAGAATTGAAGATGGAATTATCAAAGATTTTAGAGTGGCCTTTGGTAGTGTTGCTATTAAAATTGTTCGTAATACAAATGTTGAAAAGAAATATATTGGTAAATCAGTTAAAGAATTACAAGTTAATCAAGTGGTGCAAGATTATGCAAAACTCATTGCCCCAATTACCGATCAAAGAAGTAACAAAGAATACCGCCACAAAGTGGCAATGAACTTATTAAAGAAATTCCTAATAGATTTAAAAGGAGAAACTAATGAATAAATATATTCGTGGATACCGTTGCACAGTCTGTGGAGAATTTTTTGAAACAAAAGAGGCGATGATGACTTGCCCTCATTGCGGAGAAAAAGGAATCCTAGATGTTGAATATGATTATGATGCTTTAAGACTAGTTCTAACTAAAGACTATTTTAAAAACAATCGTGACTATTCTATGTGGAGATATTTCCCTTTAATGGGAATTGAAGAAGAAAACATCCATAAGATGCTTAGAATCGGATGGACCCCACTTGTAAAGTCATATAATTTATCAAAAGAATTAGGATTAAAAGAACTCTATATTAAAGATGATGGTCTTAATCCAAGTGGAAGTAGCAAAGATAGGGCTAGTGGAGTTGCTGTATTAAAAGCCATTGAAGTTGGAGCGAAAGTTATTTCGTGCTCCTCTACTGGTAACGCTGCTAGTAGCTGTGCATGTCACGCTGCTCATATGGGAATTCCAGCAGTTATCTTTGTTCCAAAAAGAGCCCCTATTGGTAAATTAACTCAAATCTCTTTATATGGAGCTACTCTAGTAGTGGTTGATGGCGATTATAAAGCTGCCTTCCGTTTATCTAAAGAAGCAATCAATAAATATGGTTGGTATAACCGTAACGCCGCTATTAATCCATTTATGGTAGAAGGTAAGAAAACCGTCTCCTTAGAAATCGCGGAACAACTTAATTTCAAACCTACCGATTGGGTGGTGGTCTCAGTAGGAGATGGCTGTACTGTCGGAGGTGTATATAAAGGCTTCTATGAATTACATAAATTAGGCCTAATTGAAAAGGTCCCTAAAATTCTAGGAGTTCAATCAGAAGGATGTGAACCATTCGTTAAAGCAAGCAGAGAAAAATCTCCACTTGAAGAATGCGAAGAAAACACCCTCGCTGATAGCATTGCTGTAGGAATTCCTCGCAATCCTCTTAAAGCTTTGAGAGCGGTTGAAAACTCTCACGGATGTTGGATAAGTGTACCAGACACTGAAATCATTAATGCGATGAGCTTACTCGGCAAAACTGAAGGAATTTTCGGCGAACCTGCTGCAGTAACTTCGTTAGCAGGACTTAAAAAAGCGCTCGAAAAAGGAATTATCAGTAAAGATGAAAGTGTCACAATCATTATCACTGGTAACGGACTTAAAGATCCAAATAATGCTCAAAAAGCTATCAGCAAACCTGAACTCATGGAGCCAAATATTAATAAGTTAGACATTTACTTAAAAGAAAAAGGAGTAATCTAATATGTCAAAAATCCCATTTGGTCCAACATATGATGAAATGTTGAACCCAAACCATCAAGATCCAGAAGTGAGAAAGGCCGCTCTTAAGGCCAAAGAAGAGAACGAACTCGATCCAATCAACCTCTTCAATATCACCTGGAAAAACGAGAAGAATGAAGTTAACAAAATCGTTCTTCCAAAAGCATTAACAGGTGTTGATGCTAATATCGTCGTCCTCTTAGGAAAATATTTTCCAAGTGGAAGTCACAAAGTCGGACCAGCGTATTCTACATTAATCGAAGGATGTGTTGATAAAGAAATCATCCCTGGCAAACACACCATCTTAGGACCAAGTACTGGTAACTTTGGTATTGGAGTTAGTTATATAACTAACTTAATGAAATACGATGCCATTGTCATCATGCCAGATAACATGTCAAAAGAAAGATATGAGAGAATTCAAAAATATGGTGCTAAACTCGATTTAACTCCAGGTAGTGAATCAGATGTTATTCTCACATTAGAGAGAACATATGAACTTAAAAAGGATCCAAAAAATAGAACATTAGCGCAATTTGAATTATTACCAAATTATCGTTTCCACCGTCACGTTACAGGTAATAGCTGTATCGAAGCAGTTAAGGGAATTGGTAATAGTAGAGTTGCTGCTTTCTGTAGTGCACCAGGTAGTGCTGGAACTTTAGCAGCTGGTGACCAAATTAAAGCAGTCTTCCCAGAATGTAAGATTGTCGCTCTTGAACCACATGAATGCTCAACCCTTACTAATGGTGGTAGAGGACAACATAGAATTGAAGGTATCGGAGACAAGATGTGTACCTTAATTCATAACGTCTTAACCACTGACTTTATCACTCAAATTGTTGATGATGATTGTGTCCGTGGATTAGAAGTAATTCATGAAGGAACAGACGTTTTAGTGAAACGTGGTGTTGATCGCAAAACAGCGGAAAAAATGGTCAATTTGTTTGGAGTTTCAGGAATTTGTAACATTTTAGGCGCGATTAAAATGGCAAAATATCTCAAACTCGGACCAGAAGATAACGTTGTCACAATTGCGACAGATAGCTTTGATAGATATGACTCAGTTATCGCTAACTTAAAGGAAAGAGAATTAGAAGTCTCAGAAGGCGTTATGGACAGATGGTTCGACGATGTCTTTATGGGCGCAGATACTTCTAGAGTACTAGATACTCGTGGAGCAGAAGCGAAAGAAAAACTCTTTGCTCAAAAGGAAAAAGATTGGTTACCATTTGGATATTCAAAAGCTTACCTCGATAGTATGAAGAAGATGTCCTTCTGGGAAGATGAATACAATAAGGTCCATGATTATGATAAGAAGATTATGGAGATGAGAGGCAAGGAGATTGAATAATGAAAGTACCTTTTGAACAAGTATTAGAAAAGGCCAAATCCTACAAAAAGGATATGGTGAAATTCCTCAGAGATATGATTCGTATTCCAAGCGAATCGTGTGAGGAAAAAGATGTTATCCAACGCATTAAACAAGAAATGGAAAAAGTTGGTTTTGATAAAGTCACCATCGATCCAATGGGAAACATCTTAGGCTATGTTGGACATGGAAAACACCTCATTGGTATGGATGCCCACATCGATACAGTTGGTATTGGTGAAATCAAAAACTGGACATTTGATCCATATGAAGGATTTGAAGATGATGTCCATCTTGGAGGAAGAGGTGCTTCTGACCAAGAAGGTGGTATGGCCTCAATGGTTTACGCCGCTAAAATCATTAAAGATTTACATTTAGAAGATGATTACACATTAGTGATTACCGGAACAGTCCAAGAAGAAGACTGCGATGGATTATGCTGGCAATATATTATTGAGGAAGATAAAGTCAAACCAGAATTCGTCCTTATTACTGAGCCAACAAGCTGTAGAATTTATCGTGGACATAGAGGAAGAATGGAAATTAAAGTTGCCACTCGTGGTATCTCATGTCACGGCAGCGCTCCTGAAAGAGGAGAT
>JAEDNC010000004.1 GCA_016302705.1 Bacilli bacterium
GATATTTGACGCCCCTGCTGCTAGTAGCGTCCATCATGAATTTGGCTCTGGCTTATTAATGCATTCCGTCTCTTTAGCGGAACATGCGGATTATTTCTCTAAATATTATAAAGATATTAATAGAGATTTAATCGTTACAGGCGCGCTTATACATGACTTTGGAAAGATGATTGAGTTAGTGGGACCTGCAGTCTATAAATATTCCACAGAAGGTAAATTGCTCGGACATATTTCTATTATGTGTGGAGAGTTAAGGATCGCCGCCAAAGAACTAAATATTGAAAGTGAAATTCCTCTATTATTAGAACATATTGTCTTATCACATCACGGACAATTAGAGTTTGGTTCCCCAGTTCTTCCTTTAACTAGAGAAGCTTTATTAATCTCGATGATTGATAACCTTGACTCTAAAATGCTTGTTCTAGATAAAGCATATGAAGATGTTGAAAGAGGAGAATTCACCCAAAAGATTTATTCTTTAGATGGTAGAAGCTTCTATAAACCACTTAAATAGTAAAAACGAATAAAATAAAGGCGAAGTTATCTCCGCCTTTTAAATTGCTTTTTAAATATATTATTTAAGTTCTTTTTGGATCTCACGCGCGATGGCAGGTAAATTGAGTTCGCCTTCGTTAGATTTCATCTCTAAGATAAATCCTTCGCTATCGTCATAACGAGGAATAACGTGGACATGGAAGTGCATCACTGTTTGGCCTGCTGCTTCATAACAATTAGAGAGGATATTAACTCCTTTAGCCCCTAAATATTTGATAGCTACTTGTCCGATTCTTTGAGCGACATCCATAACCTTGTGCATTTCTTCTTGAGGAATGGTTAAGAAGTTCTCGTAGTGTTTCTTAGAAATCACTAAAGCGTGTCCTTTTGTGACTTGAGAAATATCTAAGAATGCGAGGACATCATCGTCTTCATAAAGTTTGTGACAAGGAATCTCTCCATCAATAATTCTACAAAAAATATCTTTTTCCATATATTTTCACCTCTTATATATAAATATATATCCACTTAAATTATAGGACCTATATTTCTAAATGCAAAATAAAACCAGATAGATTTTCATCTACCTGGAATTATATTTTTGATTAATCAAATAAATCTGGATAATTGTCTTTGAAGTAATCGTAGACTTTTTGATCGTGATATGTGATATCCATCTTCTTTAACCAGTATTCTTTACTTAAAGAAGCATAGCTACCAGTACCAGCGACTTTCTTAGAAATTTCATCGATGACTTGGTTGAGGAATTTTGTACCTCTTACTTTGGAGTAAGAATAGTTACCTTTCGCTCTGACTTTGTTATCTTTGACAGCTTCTAAGACGTTAACGATGTAATAGGCACTGCCATCATCGTAAACGATGTCTTTGAATGGATCGTCTTGGGAATATCTTCCTTCAAATTTGAGGAAGTAAGCACCGTTAATGGAGCAAATGAATTTGTTTTCTTTTGCTTCTGGAGCGTCTCTTAATTGCCAGACGTTGTTGACCTTTTCAAATCTATCTAATTTTTCGAGTTCTTCTAAGTTTGCAGCGATTAATTCTGCATCTGTACCAGAAGCATCATCTTCTCCGCCGACTTCGAGTTTGCTATTAGCAACTGAGATGGTGAATAAACGTTCATTGATTGCACCATTAGCGTCGAGGGTTGGTTGAGAGGATTGGATGAACCAATCTTTAGTGATGGATTTGGTTTGGTCGATATCAATTGTTAATTGATTGAGTCCTTCTTCAGGGGTAACAGTACCAGTAGATGTGAACTTGTTATATAAGGTCATATCTAATTCTTCAAAAGTAGAAGCGGTGGAGAATTTCTCATAATCCTTAATTAAGTCACCATAAGCTGTGTTGTTATAGTAATTAATTTGAGTATTAATATCAGGTTCGAAGGTTTTTACTTCGTAAATATCACTTGCGAGAGCTTGTAATCTAGTAACAATTGCTGTAGCAGCAGTGTTAGCTTGTATTTGATCATATAAACCTTTATTGACGGTTGCATATGTGTCAAATAAGGTCTTGTAGTGATCTTCGATTTCACTTGTCTTAGTTCTGACGTGATCTCCAGTTGGAACATCAGCGTAGATGGCCTTGACTAAGTCACTAACAAGAGCATCAGCGTTATTAGTGAATGAAGAATATTTATCAATCTTAATAACGTTAATCTTTCTTGCACGAGAGTTTCTAACAGCGGCGATTTCTTCATCTAATAAGTATTGTTCGATGAGAAGGTCGTTATAGACAGTTGGAATGATTTCGTCTTGGACATATGTATATCCGCTAGCGGCATTGTTGTAATAAGCCTTATGAAGGAATCCTTCAGCAGCAGAATCTTCAATGAAGACATCTTCTTTATCGATTTGATAATCAATGAGGACTGGAGTTAAATTTGCATTTTTAGCAGCAGCGTAGTTAACTTTCTTGTTGTCTTTCCATAATGCTTCGACAAAGTCGAATTCGGAGAAGAAGTGTTTCTTTGTGTAGCTTCCGCCTGTGGCTTTAGCATACATTGATTCTTTAATACGTAAGGAGATTGTTGCCCATCTAGCTGTGACGTTTCCTCTTTCGGTGTCACATGGTGTCCAATCGTCACCAGTAACTTCATTACCAGCATCGTCGACGTGTTTGCCATCTTCGTTATAAAGCCAATATGCTTTATGAGCTTTAATGAAGGCGTTGACCTTAGTGGCGTCTGTTGCTGCTTCAGCAAGAGTAATTTCTTCTCTACCTTTAGCAGTATAGGTATCGTATGAACCAAAGATTGATTCAGCGTATCTATATAAGACTTTTTCTAAGACTTTAGCAGCGACTTGTCCATCGTGCATAGAATCATAGATGATATTCAAGATATCGTTGTGGATTTCTGTTTCATCATCTTTGATAGAAACGATTGGATCGTCGTAGTTGCTTGGTTTTGCATAGATTTCATCGCTTGAGGAATTACATCCTGTTAAAGCGAGAACTCCAAGAAGAGATAAGGTTGCTAATTTAAATTTATTTGACATAGCAAGCTCCTCCTTTCTCAAAAGCTTCTAAATCAGATGCATTTGCTCTGCCCCATTTGAAGACACAGCCAGTAGATAACATACCTTTATATTCTCTAATGGTGTTTTGATGTCTTAATTGAGCTAAGTATGATTCCCAAGCATCATTAATTGCTTCAGCGTTACTTAAGACTTTACCATCTCTTAAGAGTTGAATCTTCTTAAGAATGTTATTCATAACAACGCTTTGATTGTTATCATCTTTATCAAAGAATTCGATCTTGTCTTTTACATTTTCGAAGAGCATTTGATAGATACGATAGTCGTATGCTGCATCGAATACATCGGAAGAATCTTGTCCTTTGAGCTTATTTTTAATAGTGTTTGCTCTATTTGTATAGTAAGTAGAATCATCGGATTGAGTCATGTTGACGTATGTTTCGGCTGGGTAAGCGACTCCAGCAGTTGGGATGTCTGTTGTGTAGTAGTCTTGTAATGTGACTGCTGCTTTTTCAGCAGAGACTGCTAAGTTGGTGTTATAGAAGACAGACTTTCTCATAACCATGAAGTGGATACCAGCAGTGCTTCTAACACCGATAATGACATTACCTTGTTTATCAGTTAAAACTGATTTTCCGGAAACTGCAGGAACTGCATTATCAACAAAGTTGTTGTTTGGTAACTTGAAGTCACCGTTAACAAAGTCGTGAGCAGCGACTGTAACTTTGTCAGCACCATCAGCAATGGTGACATCTTCAGCGGTGATGATGAATGGTGAACGGAAGTTCAAGAATTGGTTAAATAAGATATTACGTGGGTATGCAACTGCACCTGCTTCAGGAGCAACGGTTCCCATCTTTTCGTCATCTTTGTATTGGCCAATCTTTCTAAAGACATCATATGGAATTGTTGGAATATTAGCATAAGCAGTAGAAGCTGCACCATATCCTGTAACAGCGTTACGGACATCAGTAATCATTTCTTTGTTAACTAAATCGACAACTTTTTCTTTTGTTTCAACAACTGAGTTAGTTGTACTGTCATAGACGACTTTAGTTGTGACTTTGTTGTCTGCATCAATACCGAATGCTTTGTAGATTGCAGCATTGTCTGCACTTTGAGTATTTACTCCACTTAATAACGCATCGTAAGCGTAAACACCTAATTTAAATTCGTTATAGAAAGTGGTTTGAGTAGACATAATACCAACATCACCATAAGCGGTGTTAGAGGAATCATCACTTTCAGCTTTCGCAACATCTTCGAATGAATAACTTGCATCCATGAGTTTACGAACAACATTCCATAATTTCTCTGCTTCAGAAGCGGTGATGGTTGCTCTAGAGTAATCTGTTGCATCTGCACCTAACTTAACTAAAACGTGGAGAATGTGATATGGGAATACTGATTCATAAGAGTGATCTTCTGGTTTAGCAAGTGCTTTCCAGTCAGTACCGACACCGATATATTGATCTTTTAAGGTGTCTTGGTTGTCTGAGAAATACCAATCGTTGATGGCATCTTTCTCTAATTCATATAAGAAGTATTCTTTGAGGTCATTCTCGTCTTCACAATCATGTGAATCAAGAATTGCTTGCCATTCTTCTGCATATGTTTTGCCGCTGCTATTTGCGTTATCTTGAGCGGCTTGTTTTTGGGCCTTGACTTTGTCTTCTGCTTCCTTAACCAAGGTGGTATAGGCTTTTAATGTTGATCCTTGTTCTTCACTTAATCCCTTGTATTCGTATCTGATTAAGGCTTCAAGAACTGCATTATAGAATAAAGTAGTGCCTTCTTCGCTATCGCCGTACTCGCTATAGAACTTGTCGATATCGATAGAAATCTTTTCATCTTCACTGTTGTAACCGATGAAATCGACAATGGACTCTTTGCTTTCTGTAACAGTTGCTGTTGTGTTACAAGAAGTTAATGCGAGTGCACCGATGAAGCTAGTAACTAATCCGAGTGATAGTTTACTTTTTTTCATCTTTTAGTCTCCTTTTCTAAAATACATAGCGAAAATATTTTACCTATATAAAATAGTGCGTGCAATAATAATTTTAATTATTTCGCATACATATACGGGTATGTGGACAAATTTCTTATCATATTCATTGCCTTAAATAAAATGAGCGCATTAAAATAATACGGCATTGAGGTGAAAGATATGACAACACTTAAAATTAAAGATTTACACGTTGAAGTAGATGGTAAAGAAATCCTCAAAGGAGTAAATGCCCAAATTAGTGAAGGGGAAACAGTTGCTCTATTAGGTCCTAACGGACATGGAAAATCTACCTTGCTTAACGTTATTATGGGACATCCTAGATATATCATCACCAAAGGATCCTTATATTTAGATGATGTTGATATTACAGAAATGACCACTGATGAAAGAGCAAGAGCTGGTTTGTTCTTAGCGTTACAAAATCCAGCCGAAGTTCCAGGAGTCATTAATTCAGATTTTTTAAGAGCAGCAGTCAACGCGACTAGCGAAGAAAAAATCTCAACTTACAAATTCTATAAAGTTCTTGATAACGCAACAAAAGAACTCAAAATGCCATTTGACTTAGCAACCAGAAGTTTAAATGAAGGCTTCAGTGGTGGAGAAAAGAAACGAAACGAAATTCTTCAACTCCTCTTATTAAAACCAAAAATTGCAATGTTAGATGAAATTGACTCTGGATTAGACGTTGACGCCATCAATGTTGTTGCTGATTCAATCAATAAACAAAAGAAAGAAGGAAGAGGATTCTTGGTCATTTCTCACTACGCAAGATTATTCGATTTAATTAAACCTACAAGAGCGATAGTTATGATTAATGGAAGAATCGCTTTAGATGGTGGTCCAGAACTCATCAAGAGAATTGATCAAACTGGATACGAATTCATCAAGACTGAATACGGCATTGAAATCGAAAAAGAAGACGCTAATATGAACACTGTTTCTATTGGTAGTTGTGCCGTAAAAGAAACCATTAAATAAATATGAAAAAGATTCAAGTTTTAAGCGACTTAATTTATAGTGCGGCAAATAGTTCTGAAGATCTATTTTTTGAAGTTGCCTCTAATAAAGTCTTATATATTTATTTAAAGGATATAGAAGAAGTTAGCAGCATCCATTTTGAAGTTGGAGATAACTCTAATATTCAAATTTCAGTATTTGCTAGAAAATCTATTGAAAACGAAAATTTGACCGCAAATGTTGGAGAAAATTCTCGAATTGCAGTCTATTATGCAGATTTTGCTATTGAGAAAAACATTCTTAACGCCTCAATTAACTTAAACAAAAATAACGCTGATTGTGAATGGCACTTAGCAAGTTTAGCGTCAAGTAACGATGATAAAGAAATTGCAGTTTCAATCTACCACAATCACCCGAATACTCATGGAAGAATTGATAATTATGGAGTGTGTGAAGATAACTCCAAATTACTATTTTCTGGTGTCTCCCATATCAAAAATGGTTCACACCAATCCACCTCGCATCAAAACGCTAAGATTGTCGTCTTTGATGATGGCTGTAAAGCAATCGCTAGACCAATCTTAAAAATCGATGAAAACGACATTGAAGCCAGTCACGCAGCAGTGGTAGGAAAAATCAATGATGACCACATCTTTTATTTAACCTCTAGAGGACTAACGGTAGAAGAGTCAAAATTACTCATTACTCTCGGTTATCTTAAACCAATTGCGAAAGGCTTTAATGAAGAAACAGCTAATGAGATTTATCAATTAATAGAAGGAAGGCTTTAATATGTACGATATCAAAAAAGTACGTGCTGATTTCCCTATGCTTAATGGCAAAACTATGCAAGGTAAACCACTTGTCTTTTTAGACAATGCTTCAACAACCTTTAAGCCTTATTCAGTTATTAAAGCAATTGATGAATATTATTTTGAAAAGAACTCTAATTCACATCGTGGAGATTATGATCTTTGCTACGATATGGATGTTGAAATACAAAAAACAAGAGAAACCATCGCTAATTTTATTAATTCTGAGCCAAATGAAGTAGTTTTTACTTCTGGGGATACTGAAGCGCTTAACTTAGTAGCCTATGGTTATGCGTTAGAATACTTAAAACCAGGAGATAAAATTCTTATTAGTGAGGTAGAACATGCATCTAACGTTCTACCTTGGTATAGAATTGCTAAACTTACTGGCGCAGAAGTATGTTTTGTTGACATTGTTGATCGCCGAGTAACAGTTGATTCTATTAATAAAGCATTTAAGGAAAATAAGAACATTAAATTAGTTGCTTTAGCGCATGTTGGAAATGTCTTAGGATATATGATTAACGCGAAAGAAATCGCTTCAATTTGCCATAAGAACGGTGCTCTTTTGGTTTTAGATGGCGCTCAATCAGTTCCTCATATGCCTGTTAATTTTAAAGAATTAGATGCTGACTTTTTAACTTTCTCTGCCCACAAGATGTGTGGACCTACTGGCATTGGCTGTCTAATTGGTAAATATGAGCTACTTCAAAAGATGGCAACCTTCCATACTGGAGGAGGAATGAATGTTAAGTTTAATAAATCTGGAGAAGTTATTCCTTTAGATGCACCTGCTAAATTTGAAGCTGGTACATTAAACTTATCCGCAATCATGGGATTTAGAGCTGCAGTTAATTATTTAACCGAACTCGGAATGGATAATATTCATAAGCATGATGAAGAATTATTTAAATACGCAATTTCTAAATTAGAAGGCCACGATGACATTGTTGTGTACAACAAAGATTCAAATAGTGGTATTATAGCATTTAACATCAAGGGAGTATTTGCCCAAGATGAAGCGACATTACTCAATTCAAAAGGTATTGCTGTTAGAAGTGGACAACACTGCGCGAAGATGATTGATAATACAATCGGCGATATTGCGACAGTAAGAATGTCAACATATCTATATACTTCTAAAGAAGAAATTGATATTTTTGTAGAAAATTTAATTAACGGAGGAGATATTTTAGATGCCTATTTCAATTAATAACGAGATGATGAGAGCGATTATTATGGATCACTCCGCTAATCCAACAAATAAACACACTCCTACTGGAGAAGGATATGAAAAAGAACATATGCATTCTGATAACTGCATCGATGATTTAGATATTTATCTAAAAGTTGTTGATGGAAAGGTTATTGATGCATGTTTTGAAGGTATTGCCTGTACAATTTCTTTAAGTAGCACTGATATTATGTGCGACTTAATGAAAGGCAAAACTATAGAAGAAGCTCGCTACATGATTGAACAATATAATCACATGATGCATGAAGAACCATTTGATGATGAAGTGCTTGATGAAGCAATTGTTTTTGTCAATACAAGTAAGCAAGCTGCAAGAATTAGATGCGCAACCATTGGTTGGAACGCTGCTAATTCAATCTTAAAGGACAAATAATTTATGGCACCAAAAGATGTTAAATTCCAAGAAGATTTAAATAAATACGGATTTAAAAACGAAGATGTTTCTATTGCTAGCACTGGTGTTGGCTTAACTGAAGAAACTGTCCGTATGATTTCAAAATACAAAAACGAACCAGATTGGATGCTTGAGTTCCGTTTAAAGGCACTTAAAATCTTTAAGCAACTTCCAATGCCTGAATATGGTCCAGATCTTTCTGATATGGATTTTGATACATATACATACTTCACAAGAGTTGCTAAAGGAGAGGTTAAAAACTGGGATGATGTACCAGAGACAATTAAGAATACATTCTCACGTTTAGGCATCCCAGAAGCTGAACAAAAATTCCTTAGTGGTGTGACTACTCAATATGAATCAGAAGTAGTCTATCACAATATGCTTAAAGAAGTAGAAGAGAAGGGAGTTATCTTCCTCTCATCTGATATGGGATTAAGACTATACCCAGATTTATTTAAGAAGTATTTTGCCACTGTTGTCCCAATTGGTGACAATAAGTTTGCAGCCTTAAATAGTGCAGTCTGGTCAGGCGGATCTTTTATCTATGTTCCTAAAGGTGTTCATCTAGAAAAACCACTTCAATCTTATTTTAGAATTAATAATGAAAAGACTGGTCAATTTGAACGTACTTTAATCATTGTTGATGAAGGTGCAGATATCCATTATGTTGAAGGATGTACTGCCCCAACTTATCAAAAAGAATCACTCCATTCAGGAGTAGTTGAAATTGTTGTTTTGCCTGGTGGAAAGTGCCGTTACTCAACTGTACAAAACTGGTCCACAAATATTATAAATTTAGTAACTCAACGTGCGGTTTGCTATGAAAATGCACAAATGGAGTGGATTGATGGCAATATCGGAGCGGCTAAAAATATGAAGTATCCAGCAGTCATTTTAAAAGGTCGTGGCGCTAAGGGAACTTGTATCTCAATTGCGGTTGCTGGAAAGGGTCAATATCAAGATGCTGGATCACGTATGATTCATGAAGCAGATGATACAACAAGCACTATCATTTCTAAATCAATTGTTAAGGGTGGTGGCGTTGCTAATTATCGCGGAACTGTAAGACATAGACCAGGTGCTAAAAACTGTCGTTCACACGTTGAATGTGACACTTTAATTTTGGATCACGAATCTAAAAGCGACACCATTCCAAATAACGATGTTGGAAATAATACTTCTTATATTGAACATGAAGCAACTGTTAGTAAAATCAGTGAAGAACAACTCTTCTATTTGATGAGTCGTGGTATATCAGAAAAAGATGCAACCCAAATGATTATTATGGGATTTATAGAACCCTTCTCTAGAGAATTACCAATGGAGTATGCAGTCGAACTCAATAATTTAATCAAGATGGATATGGAAGGTAGTGTAGGATAGAAATGGACTATCAAGTTATTGTTGTAGGAGGAGGACATGCCGGCTTAGAAGCCGCTTTTAGTAGTGCTCATATGGGCATGAAAACTTTGTTAATCTCCTTAAACATTAAAATGATGGGAAATATGCCTTGTAATCCATCAATTGGAGGAAGCGCGAAAGGTATTGTTGTTAGAGAAATCGATGCTTTAGGTGGCATGATGGGCCTAGCAGCAGACCATCATTATTTACAAATGAAGATGCTTAACACTGGTAAAGGTCCAGGAGTTCAATGCTTAAGAGCTCAACAAGATAAACTTGAATATCCTCGTTATTTACAAGAATTAGCGTCAAAAACTAAAAATTTAACTGTTAAAGAAGGACATGTTACTGGATTAATTCATAATGATAATAAAGTAACAGGCGTTATTTTAGAAAATGGAGAAAAATTCACTAGTGAAGCGGTTATCCTTTCTACTGGTACATATATGGAGAGTTATATCTTTAGAGGACATAACAAAACATCTGCTGGACCAGATGGTCAACTTCCTTCTATTGGATTATCTCAATGCTTAAGAGATATGGGAATAGAAACCTATAGACTTAAAACAGGTACTCCTCCAAGAATCAAAAGAGATTCAATTGATTTTTCTAAAGCACAAGTGGAACCTGGTACCCCAGGTCATTTAGCGTTCTCTTTTATGACAAAGGAATTCATTCCTTTGGAAGAACAAGAGCTCTGCTATCTTATTTACACAAATAAAACTACTCACGATATCATTCGTGAGCATTTAGATGAAACAGCTTTATATTCTGGTAACATCGTTGGAGTTGGACCAAGATATTGTCCATCTATAGAATCTAAGATTATGACTTTCAAAGATAAAGAAAGACACCAATTATTCTTAGAACCAGAAAGTAGATACACTGATTCCATTTATTTACAAGGATTCTCTACCTCTATGAGTGAAGAAGTCCAGGAATTAATGGTGAGATCATTACCAGGATTTGAAAACGCTGTGTTCCTTAAGTACGCATACGCGATTGAATACGATGCGATTAAGACCGAAGAATATAAACCAACTCTCGAATTAAAGAAATGGCCAGGATTATATATTGCTGGACAAATTTGTGGTACTTCAGGATATGAAGAGGCAGCTGGCCTTGGTTTATTAGCAGGAATTAATGCTTCCTTGAAAATTCAAGGAAAAGAACCTCTGATTTTAAGAAGAGACCAATCTTATATTGGAGTTATGATTGATGATTTAGTGACTAAAGGCACTGAAGAACCATATCGACTTCTTTCTTCAAGAGCGGAATACCGTTTATTACTCCGCCACGATAACGCAGATTTACGATTAACAGAGATTGGTAGACAAATTGGCCTTATAGATGATAAGAGATATGAGTACTTCCAAAGCAAAAAGAAAAACATTGAAGAAGTAACAAAAATCTTAGAGTCTACATATTTAGGAAAACGCCCAGAAATTGAAAAATACGTGGTTTCTTTAGGGTTTAATGAACTAAAAGGCGGCATTTTAGCTTCTGAACTTTTAAAACGTCCAGGAGTGAAATACACTGAGATTAGCAAGTTTATTCCCGAGCTCTCTAAATATGATTTAGATGAACAAACTATTGAAGAGATTGAAATCATTGAAAAATATGAAGGTTATATTGTTAAACAAAAAAGGGATATGATGAATTCCATTAAACTTGAAGAACTCAAGATCCCTAGTGATGTAGATTACTCTAATATGAATGGACTTCGATTAGAAGCTCGTGAAAAATTAAATAAAGTAAGACCACTTACTGTTGGACAAGCTTCTCGAGTTAGCGGAGTTAATCCAAGTGATGTCAGCATGTTAATATTAAATATTAAAAAGATTCTTAATAACCATGAATAAAGAAAATTTAAGACTAAACCTTGAAACTTTTGGAGTTTCTAACAAATTAGAGGAACTCGAAGAACTTCAAAAAGACACTTTAGTCACCAACGAAAAATTTAATCTTACTGCGATTAAAGACGAGGAGAAGTTTAGAGAACTGATGATTCTTGATAGCTTATATCCTTTATCTCTAGTCGATTTTTCTAATAAAAAGATTATTGACGTTGGTACAGGAGCAGGTTATCCAGGGCTCCCTTTAGCAATATGTTCTACTGGTAAATTTACCTTATTAGATTCCACTAAAAAGAAAGTTGATCATATTAACGAATATGTAAAAACAAAGGGTTTCTTGAATGTTTCTGCTATAAACGCTAGAGCGGAAGAATACGCTAGAATTCATAGAGAAAGCTATGATATTGCCATCGCTAGAGCGGTCGCTTCTTTAAATGTTTTATTAGAGCTTTGCCTTCCGCTAGTAAAAGTTGATGGCTATTTTATCGCTATGAAAGGCGCTAAAGGGTTTGAGGAAATCGAAGAAGCTAAAAACGCATTAAAAGAATTAGATTCTGAAATTGTTGAGATCATGGAAATTAATCTCCCAGAAAGTGGAGAAAAAAGAATTTTAATTCTTATTCAAAAGAAAAAGAAAACAAAAACTCGTTATCCACGAGAATATAAAGATATTGCAAATAAACCTCTTTAATTATTTCAAAGAAATATATACAATAAAGATACTTCAGGGCAGCGTATTAACGCGACCGGCGGTAAACCCCGCGAGCACAGTAGTGCAGGAACTTGTGAAATTCAAGTGGCGACAGTAAAGTCTGGATGAAAGAAGTTATGTAAACTTTTTTACTTATATAGCCCCTGAAGTAGAGGGCTATTTTTTATGAAAAAAGAAAGAAGATCTGTTAGTGAGACAATCACTAGAATTACAACAATCGCCATGCTTGCAGCTTTGGGGTTTGTATTAATGGCATTTGCCCAATTCCCATATCCACTTGCACCTTGGCTTAAAATTGAAGTTAGCGAAATCGTAACTATTGTTGCTTATGCGATGTATGGCTTACCTGGTGGAGTCGCCGTTGCTTTAATTAAAACATTACTCAATTTAGCGGTTCATGGACCAGTTGGTTTAGGGATTGGTGATTTAACCGCTTTCCTTACATCATGTATGTTCATTTTAGGACTATTTTTGACTAGTCACGTTTTCAAATGGTTTAAAAGAGGATTAGGATTCCGAGTGCTTTCTTATGTGGTTATTGCTCTAATTGTGACTTTTGTCCTTACCATTTTAAACGCGATAGTTATTACTCCTTCCTATTTATCTGTATTTGGTCCAAATCCACATTTTTCAACCTGTTTTGATCCAGGTGTTATTCAAGATGCAACTGCATATCTAACCGGTAATAAAGATGTAGTGGCGGATGGCTGGATGTATATTGGAGTGATTTGTTCAATCTATATTCCATTCAACTTAATGAAGTCAGGTGCGTGCCTGCTTGTCTATGAACTCATATTCAATAGATTGATATTTGTCTTTATGAGGAAATCAGAATTCTTCCAAAAATATTTTGTTGGTAATATCTTCACAAAGAAAAAAGAAGAACCAGTTGAAAATAATGATTCTCCTATTACTACTAGTGAAAACACAAATACTGATGAAAGCACAAAAAAACCGGGTGAATAATCATAAACCGGTTTTTCTTATATCATTACTCTTCAACAGAGATTGCACCAACTGGGCAGACACTAACGGCTTCTTCTTCGCCTTCGCCAGTAACGACTTCTGCTAAACCGGAATCACCGATTGTGAAGTCATCTGGGTATGTTCCTGCGCAACATCCGCAACCAATGCATAAGCTTTGATCGAGTTTGACTTTTTTCTTAGCCATCGATATTTACCTCCTGAGGTTGCTGTAATTATACAATATAAATATCCGTTTTGCTAAACAATAATAAATTAAATACAATATTAGGGTATGAATATCGCACTTATCGTCTTCGCAGGAAAAGGAGCGAGAATGAATTCTCCTATCCCTAAACAATTCATTAAAATTCGTGACAAAGATTTAGTCGCTTATACGATTGAAAAATTTGAAAAATGCGACTCAATTGATGAGATAATTTTAGTGACTCATAAAGACTATGTTGACTACGTCAAAGATATGGTTATTAAATATAATTTTAGTAAGGTTAGACACATCGTTGAAGGTGGAGAAACTAGACAGGACTCAGTGAGGCTCGGATTAGAAAGAACATCTTATTCAAAAGAGGATAAAATTCTCATCCATGATGGAGATCGTCCGCTTGTAGATTCCGTAATTATTAAAAATAACATCGACGCTTTAGATGAATATGATGCGATTAGCACTTTTATCTATCATAAAGACTCTTTAAGCGTTGTTTCTAATCTAGGAAGAGTAAAGAAACTTGGAGACTTAGATGTTGATATTCAAACCCCTCAATCTTTTAGATATGGGGTGATAAAAAAATATCATGAGATGAAAAAAGACATTAAAGTGTCTGATGATATTTCACTATTAGAAAATGATTACGATATTTGCTATATTTCCGGTAGTCCATTTAACTTTAAAGTGACAACGGATATTGATTTAGAAGTTATTAAAGGTATAATTTAAGACCTATGCTACACAAATTTATCGAGAACATTAGAAAACATTTGAAAACATATGTAATCACATTAGTGGTTTCTATTGTTGTTGGTTTAACAATCTTTTTGCTTTACTACTTTTTAAAAGGTCAAGGTATGCTTGCTTTACTCGATGGTACAGGAGTAGCAGGAGTGACTTTGTTAGGAATTGGTTTACTTTGTTTAATGGCTCGACTCGGTGCTTTTGATACGATGAGTTATGGTTTTAAACAAATGTTTAGCTCAATGTTTGCTAAAGAGGCTAACCAATATAACGATATGGCGGATTATAAAGAAGATCGTCGAATTAAACGAGAAAGCGCATCTTACTATTATATAGTAATGATTGCGGTGTCTGCTTTATTTTTTATCGCCTTCATTGTTTTAGAAATATATAGATCCACGCTTCATTAATTTAATAAATTTTATTAAAACATTCATAGAGGATTCTCGCTTGAGGTCCTCTATTTTTTCAAAAAAAATTTGATTTTATTCCCATGACTATTATATAGTAATACACAAACATATATTTACGTGCTTATATGCACGGGAAAGGAAGGTAATCTTATGTTAAAAGTTACAATGCTAGCAACCCTTATCGCTGGTATCGCAATGGGAACAAATATTGCTGCTAATACAAGAGTCGCTCCTTTAGCGGAACGTAATGCAGAAATCATTGTCGAAGTTGACCGTAGCAATAAGTCTTTAACAGAAGAAGGCATTCATAACACTCAACAAATCGTTATGAACAACATCAGAAAATATGCCACAAGCAATTTTGAAGTTATTTCTGAATATTCTGAAGTCGCTAATGCATTTGCAATTTCTGTTAATAGCGAAATCATTGAACAAATTAAGAAAGTCCCTGGAGTTAAAAGTGTCACTCGCAACCAAATCCATTGGGTTACTGAACCACAATCCTATTCAGGTTCTGGTACAGTCTCAAGAGATCATAGTGAATACGGCGGAACTACAAATATCTCTGCTGTCACAATGAATAAGAGTAATGACACTAACGATGGTGAAGGTACCGTTATTGCCGTTTTAGATAACGAGTTCTTCTTTAGAGCAGAACACACCGATGAAAAGACACAAGCCACAGTCGCTTCTTGGAATCATGAAGCATTCTCTCCTTTAGACGCTTCTGTTAAACTCAGATACGCAAAAGGACACCCAGAAAGTTGGAAAGTTACTCATGCTTATAAGCAAACTAAAATTAATGGTAAGCAACTTGATAATGACGCTGATATGGGAAAAGAAGGCTCTTTATATTTCAACAATAAAGTCCCATTCTATTACGACTATGGTGGAGAAAGGAAAGACTACTCAGTTAAATATAAGGAAGATAACGATGTATCTAGCGAGCTTTCTTACCACGGTAGCCACGTCGCAAGTATCGCTACTGGTAATGCACCTGATTACAAAGGTATTGCTCCAAAAGCGCAACTCGTTTGTATGAAGGTCTTTACAAACACAATTCCAACAACCATTGGCAAATTATTAGGAAACTCAGGTTCGTCTGGAGCTTATGACATTCCTATTATGAATGCCTTGGATGACTGTATGAAACTTAAAGTCGATGGCATCAACATGTCATTAGGTAGTAACCTTAACGACTTTGATGGAGATTCAATTACAGTCAAAACACTTAACAAACTTGCTGAATCCGGCATTCTTACTTCTATTAGTGCTGGTAACTCAGGAAAAACATCTTATAAGAACATTGGCGGTTACGCTAACTGGACTGAAGATGTTGTTGAAACTGGTATCTTATCTGGTTATTCCAACCAAGCATTAGTTACAACTGTTGCTTCTGGTCAACCAACCCAAGTTTTCTATGAAGCTGCTTTCCAAATGGAAAACGATAAAATCGTCGCTTATGATGATCAAATCGTTAACCGTGAAGGTAGTGGAGATGACTACGATGAAGAATTCCGTTTAGCAGAAAAATTAGCAGAAAAATATCCTGATATGCATGGGCACTATCCATGGGTATATATTCCTGGCTTTGGTACTGCAGCCGATTACAAAGGCATCCAATCCGAAGGAAAGATTGTCGTTGTTAATCGTGGTAGTACATCATTCGCTGATAAATACGCTACAGCTAAAGGAAAAGGCGCTATTGCGTTAGTCGTTATTAACAACGATCCAACAAGTAACGACTTTAACTTCCGTATGAGTTTCGGAGATGGTTTTAGACCAACCATGCCATGTGTTATCGTTTTACACAAAGATAAAGGCGAATTTGCTGATGGCGATAAAGAAGGATTTGTTGACATTATCTCTAAGAGACTTGTTAACAACGACAAAGCATATTCTGTTTCTACATTCTCTAGTGATGGAGCAACATTCGACCTTGATTTAAAACCAGAAATTACAGCTCCTGGTGATTTAATTAAAGGTGCTGTCCCACCACAAAAGAAAGAAGATAGAGGCGAAGATAGAAGATACGAAGTTTACGAATTCTTATCAGGTACCTCAATGTCTGCTCCTAACTACGCAGGCGCTCAATCAGTCGTCTTATCTAAATACGCTAAAACATATATTGAAAGAGTTGAAGAAGTTAATGCAAGCACAACAATGACTGCTAAAGAAAAAGAAACCGCTTTAGCTACTGCTCTTGCTACATATCAAGCTGCTCGTAAAACAGTGGATATGAGACTTGCTTCTACTGCAGAGCCAATGATTGATCCAAAAGAAAATGAATTGGATACTGAATCAAAATCACTTACCTCACCACGTAGACAAGGTGCAGGTATGGTCAATTTAGGCGCTGCTTATAGCACTAAAGTCTATTTAGAAGGTAGTTCAGCAGGAAAGACAAAGATTAATCTTAGAAACAACGAAAAGATTAACAAAGGTATTGTCGATCTTTCATTCACTGCACATAACGAAGATACAGTTGCTCATGAATATAAAGTCAAACTTACAGTCATGAGACCAAAAATCGTTGAAGCAAATGAAATTATCACAAAAGAATACAACTATAGAGGCGAAGCTGACGCTATTACGTCTCTTCCAGGATACACATACTTCATTAAGCACGCGATTGCTGGTAATCCACCAACCGAATATCATACATTCGGTGTTGCGGAACACAATGATGTTTATAACGTTACTAGAGATATCGAATACTATGCTTCCGCTGAAGATTGTATCAATGATGTTAAGACAACCATCGAAAGAAATAGATATTACAACGCTGGAACTAAGGAAGAACCAAATTGGCAACCACTTCCAAACAAAGAATATCAATCTACAATCGATGAAACCTTAGCGGTTGTTGATCTTCCAAATGTTACAGTCGCTCCAGGTAAGAACACCATTAAACTTCAAGAATTTAGATTATCTGATCAACAAAAGGCAGATATCGCTAAATTCTTCGATTATGGTACTTACATTGAAGGATTTGTCTCATTAGAAGATGTCGATACAACTTGCCCAACATTAGGAATCCCATACATGGGCTTCTATGCTGGAGAAGGTAAAGATTATGGAGATGCTCCAATTTATGAACCATTCTCATTTGAAAAGGATGATTCTAAAGTCTATCCATCAGATTTAGCAAATGACATCGCCAAATCCTTACTTGGTAAAGATAAAGCTAACTTAGGCAGTATGATTCTTGCGGGTTATGTCAAAGAAGGAACAAACGTTGATGTAGACGCTGTTTGGGCCAATGATAATAGCTTTGCTAACTTAAGTGGATTCTATGAATTAGGTTTAGATCCTGAAACAAATGAGTATCCAGAAAATGCTGCTGATAACTTATATTGTGGTAGTGCTTATTATTCAAATACACTCATTATTCAACAATACATATTGCGTTCATGTTTGAATAACTACTTCACATTAACTAGCAAGACAACAGGTGAAGTCGTCTACAAATCCGCTCTTACAGATTCACTCTTTGGAGCTGATGACTTTGGTAGAAACACTTTATACAAATCACACGTAGATGATAACATGCTCGGAGGCGGATACGTCGCGCATAGAGCGTACACGATTATTCCTTTATATGACGAAAATGGACATCCATTTGCATCCGATGATTACGAACTCACATTTAACTTCTTACTCTCCGCAACAGGTGAGTGGAAGAGCAGTTCTTACACCTTACATCTTGATAGTGATGCTCCAGAAGTGAGCAGTATCACCGAAGAAGGAGATAACCTCAGAATCAATATCAAGGAAAAGAATTTAAAATCTTTAGCCATTGATAAAGATATCGTGGATATCTCTGAAAATAACGCTTCATTCGTCAAAGTTGACGAAGAAAATTACTATTACGAGATTTCTAAAGAACAAATAATTAGTTACTTAAAAGCTCGTATGAATAAATACCAATACAGTGGTCGTCTTGTTATCAAAATGAAAGACGCCGCTCGTGGTAAGATGGGTGTCATCGTTAGATTCGAAACTGATGAAGTTGTCGATATCGATGATTATCCAGAACCAAATTGGGAGAATTATGTTTTAGTTGAACATCACGCAATTGATCTCCCTAACGATTTCGAAGATGATGGAGTGAATATCAAAGTTGTGAGATACGACTCTTCAACTCAAACCGAAACCGAAGTTGCATTAGAAGGCTATGTCCTTATTAGTAGAGGAGCAGTTGCTTATACAGTCACCTTAACCGTTAATGGTTGTGGCGGCAATATCGCAACTACAAGCATTCTCTTATCAACTCTCTCATTAATTGCAATTGCCGGAATAGGATTAAGCCTATTCAATAGAAAAAAAGTATTAGGAGGTAATGACTAATATGAAAAACTTAAAGAAAACATTAATCTTCACAGCATTATCTGCGATGACAGTCACAGGTTTAGTTGCGTGTGGCGGTGGAGGAACTACCCCAGCACCAAAACCAAACTTTGAGTTTGACATCTCTCTTGCTAGTGGAAGTAACAACCTTCTCTATGTCGAACCAAATGGTGATGGAGAATACGTTAAAGGTGTTAAAGACACAATCAAAATCACTGAAAGAAACGCTGACCCAGAAAGCACATATACTTATAGTATTACTCTTTCTGCAGAAGGCATTGCTTCAAATAAGATTGAGGATTATGTCACAGCAACTTTTAACGCTGAAACTAAAGGCTTTACTGTTATGCCTAAAAAAGAAACAGGTACTTACTTTAACGAAGAAGAAGGAAAGACAATGGATTGCACCATTACCGCTGCAGTCAAAGAAGCTTCTGTTAAAAAAGCAAAACGTCTTACATTCAAAATCGTTAAATCAGTTGAAGCCGCTAACGCTGGTTATAACTTTGCTGCTAATGATAACGCAAGAGCAGAAATCCTTGGCAAACTTGAAAAGTATGCTATGGAAAACTATTTAACAGGTATCACCTTATTCGAAAATGGTGGCTATGTTAGATATTCTGATCGTGTTAACGTTCCAGCAACTGAATATATTACTGGTTATGGTTGGGGTATTTTAGCAGATGGTAGCTTAAATGGTACTTTACCAGGCGCTACTGTTAAACCAAATTACTTACAACAAGCTACTGGCAATGACCCATTAACCATTAATGCATGGGATGCCACTGGTAGCCAAGTCAGTGATTTAAATAGTTATATTACTTCTTCCTATTGGGGAACCAGAATTAAAGGTACAACCGATTATGAATGGTATCCAGTTCTTGCTAAAGATACAGTTAAGATTAATGGAGTAACCGTTCCAAATAATCGCCCAATTCACGTTGAAGAAGATAATCCAACTAACTTATACAAAAAATGGAGAATCTACGTTAAAACTGGTGCTGAAGAAGGCATCAAATATCGTACAAATTCCACAGTTAAAGCAGCATATAATAACCGTGATGTCGCTTTAGAAGATTACGAATTCGTTTATCAACTCCTTTTATCAGAAAGAAGTCAACTTACTCGTGGTTCTGAACTTGCTGGAGATACCTCCTATGGTATTAAAGGTGCTCAAGCATATTATCGTAAATCTAAAAATATTACTGATAATGCAAAACTTGATAAATTATGGTCAGACATGAAGAAGGATAATGAACTCGGCATCAAAACAGGTGTTGATCCAGATAATGGTTCTTACATTGAAATCGAACTCATCAACCCAATTGATGAATTTACCGCAATGTATACTTTATCAAGTAATCTTTATTCACCAATGCCAAAAACATTTATGCAAAGCATTGTTGCAAGCCATGATTACACTGAAGCTGCAACACTTTACGGAACATTCCCAAGCAAAGAATCTAATATCCTTGATAACACATTATGTGTTGGACCATTCCTTCTAGAGCAATGGGATAAAGATCAACAAACAATCTTCATGAGAAATGATGATTGGTTTGAAGTTGGTGCACGTTATCATATTCCAGGTGTTCGCATTCAAGTTATCGATATGTCAGATAACGCTAACGCTGTTTGGCAACACTTTGATAACAAGGAACTCGATTCCGCTGGTATTCCAAAAGACGTTTTAGAAAATTTAGATCTTACCAAAGAAAGAAAGTCTGGCGGAGATTCAACGTTCAAACTTAACGTTAACTCTTGTACACAAGATGAATGGAATAAGTTATTTGGTGATAACGGAACCATTAAACAACAAAAGGATAACGATTACGTTGTTAAACCATGGATGAGCAATAAGAACTTCTTGAAAGGCTTATACTGGTCTATTAATAGAAAAGCATTTGCACAAGCTCGTGGTGTTAACCCATCCTTCAGCTACTTTGCTGATTCTTATATGAGCGACCCACAAAATGGTGAATCATATAATACAACTCCAGAGCATATTGCTGCTGTTGCAAAATTCCACGATATCTACGATGACCCAATTACTGGTGAAACGGTTGATAATATGGGATATAACATTGATACTGCCAAAAATGCTTTCAAGACAGCTATTTCTGAACTCGAAGAACAGGGTTCTTTAAGCGAAATTAGAGATGGTATCTTAACAAGAAGCTCAACTGGAAGACTTCAATTACATATTCACATCAGATGGATGTATCAAACAGATATCCGTGATTATGGTGAAGAAATCGGTGGCTACTTCGAAGATGCATTCAACGCTGCTGCTGAATCTATTGCTCCAGGTAAATATGAATTAATCGTCGATCAAGACGCTGTTACCGTTTGGAACAAAGTTTATGATGAATACCTCATGGTTGGTAAATTCGACTTAGGCTTTGGTGCTATTAGTGGTAACTCTTATAACCCACTCAACTTTATGGAAGTCTTAAAGAGTGATAACTCCTCTGGATTTACTCTTAACTGGGGTACTGATACAAGTGTTATCGATGAAGTTAACCCAATTGTCTATGAAGGTAAAGCATGGTCATTTGACGCTTTATGGGCTGCCGCAGATCACGGAACAGTTGTTACTGAAGGTCGTGATAAGGGTGTTGTTGAAAACTGCTATATGCAAAATTACAGTACTAACACCTTGTATAGTGGTGGAACATTTGAAATTCCATTTAACTTCTATCCTGATATTGATTTAAGCACAGTTGAATTCAATATTACCGAAGTTAGAATTTACCTCGTTGGTTATGGAACAGTCGCTTTTGATGCTCAATTAGTTAATGGTAAATACACAATTAACATCACTTCTGAACAAGGTGAATTATTCAATAAATATATCGTTGATAACAACGATTTAGAAAAGAAAGCTAATGACGCCAAAACCGAAGAAGAAGCATTTGAATTTAGACATCCATTTACCGCTGATAAATACAATATTTGGTGGAACATGGAAATCAAATACACTATTTCAATTAATGGTGGTCAACCAACCGAAAATACCGCTTACGTTTACGCTAGTGTTAC
>JAEDNC010000055.1 GCA_016302705.1 Bacilli bacterium
ATACCCCGTCTAACAAAGATAGATAGGGGTAACTTCTTCTACTTATAGTAAACCACAACTAGGTAAAAAAATCAAGGTAGGCGGCTACAATAAATCTTCCTTATGTGGTAATGCGATAATTGCGCCTTTTCTAGTGACAGTAATAGAGCTACATTTAGATGCAAATTCCATCGCTTCTTTGATATTAGCGCCAATCGCCATCTTATTTACTAAGGCTCCTAGATATGAATCTCCAGCTGCAACAGTGTCAATAGCCTCAACTTTATGAGGAGCAACTTTAATTGTCTCTTGTTTGTTAACGAGAATAGAACCTTTTTCACCTAAAGTGGCAATGATATTCTTTGCCCCTTTATCTAGCATAATATTTGCCCCTTTAATAACATCAGTTTCTCCACTTAATGTTTCAAGTTCGTGTTCGTTAGGAACTAGATAATCAATATATTGATAAATAGAGTCATCAACTTTTTTAATCGGGGCTGGATTAACAACTACTAGCATTCCTTTTTCTTTAGCTTTTTTAATTGTATATGCGATAGTAGGAATTGGAGATTCAAATTGAGTGAGTAAAATATCTCCTTCTCTAAAGAGGTCTTCGTTCTTCTCTATATCTTCAATTAATAAATCATTATTTGATCCTTGGACGATGAGAATTCTATTTTCTGCGTTACTTTCTTCTAGGATGATAAAGGCCACTCCAGTTGGCTTTTCGCTATCTTTGATACGATAGTTTAATCCATTCTCTTTTAGGAATTTCTTTACAGCGTCCCCGTTAGCGTCTTTTCCAACCGCTCCAATAAGAGAGACTTCCGAACCTAAAAACAACGCTGCACAGGCCTGATTTGCCCCTTTACCACCGATATTTTGAAAATAGCTATCAGCGATAGTGGTTGTTCCAGCGTGAGGCAACTCTTTAGTGAAGATAGTGTTATCAATTGCGATGCTTCCAACAACGACGATTTTTTTATTATTCATTAGTTGCATCTCCTTAAATATTCATAAATGTTTTTCCAATATCTATCAACATCTACTTTAGTAGCGACTTTGACATTATATGGTTTCTTTTTGCTGCACACTGTTTTACCTGCGAGTTCGGTATTTGATGTATCGATAGTGACATTCATATCTTCAAAAGTAAATGTATCTTCATCAATGAGACTGACAATGGTGGCAGGATCATGTAATGGACCAGCCTCTAGACCAAAGAAATTTCTTTGGTTATCGTTAAAAACTTTCATTAACTTAACGAATAAGTCGCTTCCACGAGTGTGGATCTTTTCTGCTTCTTTAACAACCTTATCGGTAACTAATATTTGGCGAGTGACATTAAGTCCAAGCATTCTTAAAGGGACTCCACAGTTGAAACAAATATCCGCTGCTTCTGGATCGACAAGAATATTAAATTCAGCGTGTTTAGTGATGTTACCATCAGTAAGACTTCCACCCATTAAGACGATTTCTTTAATGTGTTTAGTGATTTCTGGACATTTTTGTATTGCTAAAGCAAGATTGGTCATTGGTCCAGTTGTGACCATTGTTACATCTTTGTTATTAAGTAGAGTGTCAATTATTAATTGATATCCTTCTCTAGAATCATATTTTTCTTCATAAGTTGGGAAAATATATCCATCAAGTCCACTTTCTCCATGTATTTCTGGGCAAGTAACTATCTTTCTTTTAAGAGGAGTGGAACTTCCTCTTGCTAAAGGAATATCTTTTTTATTGAAGAAATTTAACAAATTAAGAGCGTTCTTACTAGTTTTATCAATAGTTTGATTTCCCGCAGCAGTAGTGACTGCGAGAAGAGTAATATTTTCTGAATAACATGAAAGTAGTAGGGCAATCGCATCGTCATGTCCTGGATCACAATCAAAAATGATATTAAATTTAGCCATCAGCTATATTTTATATTTTTTGTTATAGATTTTTAACAAATTCTCAATAAGAGAGAGTCTAGTAAGTAAACCAACTCCTCCAGGGACTGGAGTTTGAAGCTTCACTGGTAAATTAGGAACAGCGTCACCGTGGAGACCTGTTTCATCTCGAGAAATGCCAACATCAACAATGATAGCGCTTTCTTTATATTTATAATTTTCGTTGAGGAAGAATTGTCTTCCAATAGCGATAACAATGATATCAGAGTGAGCAATGTAGAAGGCCATATCATCTTTAGATGTTTTAGAATGCACGATAGTGACATTGCAGTTTTCTTTTAAAAGAAGTTTCGCCATTGGCTTGCCAACGATATTACTTCTTCCAATCACTAAAGCGTTAAGACCTTGCATAGCAATATTTTCAGCGTGTAAATAATCTATGATACCTTGTGGGGTGCATGGATTGAGTTCACTTAACGGATGGAATCCATCAACATCTTTTTTAGGAGAGACCGCTAGTTTAATCTTGTCTTCATTAATTTGTTTTGGAAGTGGCATTTGAACGATAAAAGCGTCAACTTCATCATCATTATTTAAATCATCGATGAGACTTAATAAAGTCTCTTCTGTGGTGTCGATTGGGAGTTTAATTAATTCTCCGTTAATTCCAAGTTCTGCACAGTCTTTGAGTTTGCCTTTAACATAAGCGTTACTGGCTTGATCTTCATTGATTTGGACAATTACTAAATGAGGTTTTTTTGTTAAACCTTCGACATAGTTTTTTATTTCTATTTTGCGAGATGCAATATATTCCTTAATTGTCATCTTTCTTAACAACCTTGATATCGACGTTTTGTCCTTCGAATTGACGAAGCTTGACGCCGGCAAGTTCTAACATTTTTCTACTTGCAATGAAAATAGTTTGATCGGCGTATTTATCATTAAGATAAACGATTTCTTTGATACCGGTTTGGATGACTGCTTTAGCGCATTCATTACATGGGAATAAAGTCACATAAAGAGTTGCTCCTTTAAGAGTTCCTCCCATTTGGGTATTTAAGATGGCGTTAAATTCGGCGTGACAGACATATAAATATTTAGAATCTAAGCCTTCTCCTCTATTCCAGGAGAGCTTATCTTCATCAATTTGACGTGGCATGCCATTATAGCCAATAGAAATAACTTTGTTATCTGGACTAACGATAACTGCACCAACTTTGGTGTTAGGGTCCTTACTTCTTAAAGCGGAAAGAACCGCCATACCCATAAAATATTCGTCCCAAGAAATATTATCGTACTTTTTCATGCTCTCTATTGTAGCAAAAATATTTATCAATAGGTATAATTTGTTATATGGATTTTGTCAGTGTTAATAAATTTACTTTATTAGACTATCCTGAAAAGGTCGCTTGTGTTTTGTATACTCAAGCGTGTAATTTTCAATGTCCTTATTGCCATAATTATGAAACGTTAGTAAAAGGTAATGTTCCTCAAATCCCATTTGATGAAATCCTTTCTTTCCTTAAAAAGAGAGTAGGAATTCTAGATGGAGTGGTCATCTCTGGAGGAGAGCCAACACTTGTGAAAGACCTCCCAGAAAAGATCAAAAAGATTAAAGAACTCGGCTATTTAGTGAAATTAGACACGAACGGATCAAATCCTGAGATGCTTAAATCACTAATCGATGAGAAGCTCATTGACTATGTTTCTATGGACATCAAACATTCTTTCAATAAGATTTATGACATCATTATCAACAGATCAATTGATATTAACTTATTAAAACAATCAATTGAGATTCTTAAAGAAGACAAAGTGGATTATGAATTTAGAACTACTTTGATTGAAGAATATCACGATATTGATTCGATATATGAAATTGGAAAATTATTAGAGGGATCTAAACGATTATTCCTTCAACAATTCAAAGTCTCTGATGGAGTGCCAAATAAAGAACTGCATGAAGTTAAAGAAGAGACTGCAAAAAAATATATGGATATCTTATCTCAATATGTTAATGATGTAGATTTAAGAGGCTATTAAGCCTCTTTTCTTACAAAGAAAACCCCCATTTTAAGGGAGCTTCTTTGAATTAGCTTTTATATATATCTCTTCTGTGACCAATGGTAATAACTAAAATAACTAACTTGTTATCTTTGATTTCAGCAATTATTCGATAATCGCCGACGCGATATCTCCACTGACCTTTTTTGTTTGCAACTAAGGACTTACCAAACAGGCGCGGATTATCGCACCCACTTAAGTTTTTCTCAATCCACTCAACAATAATCCTTTTTGTAAAATAGTCTAATTTTTCTAACGCTTTAATTGAAGGTTTACTGAATTCAACTATATACATTACAAATTAAACATCTTTTTGACTTCGTCAATGGAGTAGGTTGTTGGATCTTTTTCAATTTCTCTAGTGGCTGCATTGGTCAAAGCGATATCATATTCTTCTTCGATTTTTTCAAAGTAAGCGCGTTTGATTGCTTCGCTTAAAGAGACCCCACTTAATTTGGCGTAGGCATCAGCTAATTCTTTTTCTTCTTGTGTCATTCTTATTGAAACAACCATAAGTAATACCGCCTTTCTGTAATACATTGTAATACAAAATATAAAAAATGAAAACCCCTTCCTTTAAGAAAGGGGCTGTGACAGGAAAATTAGAAGTTGCTATTGATAAATTTAACAGCACTCATCGCGGCAACCGCGCCATCATTACATGCTGTAATGACTTGCTTATTTTCCTTAAGTCTTGTATCTCCTGCAGCGTATAGACCAGGGATTGCGGTTTCCATTGCTTCGTTAGTAACAATGAAGCCGTGGTCTAGGGTTACAAGATCTTTTAAGAATTCGTTTTGTGGAACTTGTCCAATAGCGATGAATAAGTTATTGGTTTCATAAACAACTTTTTCATGGCTAATCGTGTCTTCAAATTCGACAGATTCGAGTTGAGTAGTTCCGTTAATCTTTGTCATAGACAAATTATGACGAATATCTATATTCTCCGTTTGAAGAACTCTATCGATAAGAATCTTATCTCCAAAGAGTTTGTCAAATAGAGTAAGCATATGAATTTTTGGACAGTAGTTCGCTAATAATAAGGCGTATTGAAGGGCGGTATTAGCGTCGCCTACTAAGTAGATTTCCTTTCCTTTATAGAAAGGTCCATCACAGACAGCACAATAAGAGATGCCTTTTCCTACTAATTCATCTTCGTTTGGTAAACCCATTTTACGAGGTTTAACTCCGTTAGCGATAATGACAGCTTTCGCTTCATATTCGTTATAATCGGTTTTAATGAAGAATGTGTTATCTTCTTTTCTAACACTTT
>JAEDNC010000056.1 GCA_016302705.1 Bacilli bacterium
AAACCGAGGACTTCAAAGATTTTCTTTTGAACGTCTTGATTGTAAATTCTTAAAGAACCACCACCAGCTTCATAACCATTTATGACTATGTCATAAGCATAGCTAAGAATCTTAGTTGGATCGGTGTCTAAATATTTTAAGTCTTCATCACGTGGACGGGTGAATGGGTGATGAGTGGATGTAATTTGTCCGTTTTCAACATCTCTTTCAAAGAGAGGGAAATCAACAACCCATAATAAATCATAGGTGTTTGGCTTAATTAAGTTTAATTGACGAGCGTATCTGAGTCTTAATGCGCCTAAAAGTGGGCAGACACGATTATATTTACCTGCTGCAATGATTAATAAATCATTATTGTTAATTCCTAATTCCTTCTTTAAGGATGATTTTTCTTCTTCAGAGAGGAATTTTACGAATGAGCCAGTAAATTCATCATTCTCAACCTTAATAACGCTTAAACCGCCTAAACCGAATTTTTTAGCTTCAAGAGTTAATTCATCAATTACTTTTCTAGAAGTAATATCGCTTACTCCTGGAACGACGATTGCTCTAATGGCTTCAACATCTTTAAAACCACCGAATTCACTTTTAGCAAAGATGTCTTTGACATCGTGCAATTTGATATCAAAACGTGTGTCTGGTTTATCACTACCATAATTGTCCATTGCCTCTTTATAAGAAATTCTTCTTAATGGAAGTTTTACTTCGTAATTAATGGTACGAGCAAAGATTTCTTTGATTAATCCTTCCATCATTGTAAGGAATTGATCTTGATCAAGGAAACTTGTTTCAATATCGATTTGAGTAAAGTCAGGTTGACGGTCTGCTCTTAAGTCTTCATCTCTAAAACAACGAGCGATTTGATAATATCTCTCCACTCCACCAATCATTAAGAGTTGCTTAAAGATTTGTGGTGATTGAGGTAAAGCGTAGAACTTTCCGTGATGGACACGGCTAGGTATTAAATAATCACGTGCTCCTTCAGGTGTAGAAAGAGTTAAGATTGGGGTTTCAACTTCTATGAAGTGTTCTTTAGATAAATATTCGTGAACCGCCATCTTGATTTGGTGACGAGTATCTAAATAAGATTGCATCACTGGACGACGTAAGTCGAGATAACGGTATTTAAGTCTAGTATCTTCTAAAGCATCTGTTTCATCAGCAATAATAAGTGGAGTTGTTTTTGCGGTGTTAATAACCTTAACTTCACTTGCGATGATTTCGATTGCGCCAGTTTTTAAATTTGGATTAGCTTTCTCTTTTAGAGCAACTTTACCTTTAACTGAGATAACATATTCATTACGAATATCTGGAATTTGGACTCCTTCACCAACGGTGATTTGGATAATTCCACTACGATCTCTTAAATCAATAAAGACAATCGCGCCTAAATTTCTTTTTTTGCTAACCCAACCAATAAGTGTTACTTCTTGGCCAACGTTTTTTTCTGATAATTCAGTATTAAAACAGGTTCTTTCCATAATTATTCTTGAGTCTCCTCTTTAGTGAGTAATTCATCAAATTTATCGATGAGTTCATCAACTTTCACTGTAATTTGCTCTTGTGATGATAAATTTTTAACGATAACGGAGTCGTTGTTCATTTCTTCTTCTCCGATAATCACTGCGAATTTTGCGTGCTTTGCACTTGCGCGCTTGAACATGTTGCCGAGCTTAGTCTTATCAAAACATAAGTCGACTTTGTAGCCACCGCTATTACGTAAGTAAACAGCGATTTCTTCGCTGACGAGTAGAGCTTCTTCGCCAAGTGGCATGACATAAGCATCTAATTCGTTTTTTGTATCTTCTAATAAGTTGTCGTCTTTTAATACGGAAACAATTCTTTCGATTCCGAATGAGAATCCAACACCTGGAAGTTCTGGGCCACCTAATTCTTGCATTAGTTTTCCATAATGTCCTCCAGCTCCGATTGCACCGTAATTAGCGCCAGTCTTAGAAACATAATGGAATTCAAATACTGTTTCTGAGTAGTAGTCAAGTCCTCTTACTAGTCCTTTATCAATCTCGTATGGGATTTGTAAAGTTGCTAATGCATCTTGAACTTGTTCAAATCTAGCTTTGCTAGCATCTGATAAATAATCTCCGATTTGAGGAGCGCCATCGATAATAGGACGATCCTCAGGGACTTTACAGTCTAAGATTCTAAGTGGATTGAGTTCATATCTGCTCTTGCAGTCAACACACATGTTGTCAATGTGATTTTTGAAGTACTCTTTTAAAGCAGTACGATAATTGTTTCTACTTTCTTCATCTCCGAGGGTATTGATTTTAATTGTGACACCTTCTAAGCCTAATGAACAAAGAATGGTATACGCTAAAACGATTACTTCAACATCATTCATTGGTGAGTTGTGGCCGATAGATTCAACACCGAATTGGTTGAATTGACGGTATCTGCCGAGTTGAGGTCTTTCATATCTAAAGACTGGACCTACATAGTAGAGTTTTAAAGGAAGCTCATTAGTAGCATATAGTTTGTTTTGAACCACTAATCTCATGATACCAGCGGTGAATTCTGGTCTGAGAGTTAATAAGCGATCACCCTTATCTGGGAATGTATACATTTCCTTTCTAACGATGTCACTACTTTCTCCGACACCTCTCACAAACACTGAATTATATTCAAGAACTGGAGGTCTGACTCCATTATATGCATATAATTCAGCGATGGATTTCATCATTGCTTCAACTCGCTCGTAAGCGTTAGTTTCTTCTCCGAAGATATCGTGAGTTCCTTTGACATTTTTAATTATTTCCATGTTGATGCTCCTTAATGGATGACACGTTTAACATCGTAAACGCCTTTGACGTTAAGCAAGATATTAAATATATCATTTAATCTTTTTAAATCAGAGACATAAATTGTCATTCTCACTAATGTGAGTGTACGATTATGACTCATTAATTGAGCGTGGATAGAACTAACTGTAACTTTCGCACTACTCATCGTATTCATAATATCAATGAGTAAGTTAGGTCTATCATTTGCTTCCATAGCGATATCGACTGGATAAGTTGAATATTCAATATTCTCTTTCCAATAGACATCAATTACTCTTTGCCCTTCATTAGCGATATTTGGACAATTATGTCGATGGACTGTAATTCCTTTTCCTCTAGTGATATAACCTTTAATCATATCTCCTGGAATTGGAGTACAGCAGCTCGCTAATTGGATGGCGATTCGATCTGCCCCTTTGCAGTAAACTGGGCAAGAAGAATCTCCTTCGTTTCTAACTTTGGCTTTGCCAGTTGGAAGAATGAGCGGTTTTTTAATACCTAAGAACTCAATAACTGCCGCTGGAGTTGGCTTACGGTTAGAGAAGCCGATATATAATTCTTCAAGATCTTCGAATTCAAATTGCTTAAGGACTTTTTCTTGTGAAAGAAGTTCCACCATCTCTGCTTCTTCAATCCCCTTATCCTTAAAGGAATCAAGAGCGGACTGTTTACCTTTAGCAATCTTTTCCCCTCTTAATAATTCAGCGTTTTTCTTAGCGATGAATTTCTTAATTTGACTCTTAGCAAGGTTAGTTTTGACAAAGTCAAGCCATCCTTCACTTGGGCCAGGAGATGTTTTACTAGTTTTAATTTCCACCATATCACCGGTTTTTAAAACAGTGTTAAGTGGAACCATGGTACCATTGACGAGTGCGCCTACAGCGCTATCGCCTACCTTGGTGTGGATACGGTATGCAAAATCGATTGGAGTTGAACCCTTAGTTAACTCAATAACTTTACCATTAGGTGTAAAGACATATACATTGGCTTCGAAAATATCATGAGTAAGATTTTCCATATATTCAGAAGCGCTATTATCTGAACTTTCATTACTCATAGAGACAAAGTCTCTGAACCAGTGTAATTTATCTTCAATTTCTTTTTGTTCTTCTTTAGGGTCATAACCCTTCTTTTCTTTATAGGCCCAGTGAGCCGCAACTCCGCTTTCAGCGATTTCATCCATGTATTGAGTTCTGATTTGAATTTCATAGACATTTCCATCACCAGATACAACTGTTGTATGGAGCGATTGATACATGTTTGGCTTTGGCATAGCGATGTAATCTTTAAAGCGCATAGGAACTGGTTTATAGCTTTGATGGATTAAACCGAGAATCTCATAGCATCTCATTTCTGTATCAGTGATGATACGAAGCGCTAAGATGTCATAGATTTCATCAAAGGTATGACCTTTTACATACATCTTTTCATAAATTGAAGAGATGGATTTAACTCTTGAGAAAATCTCAAACGGAATGTTTTGTGCGAATAAAATATCAGCTAGTTTCTTTTGGAAGACACTTAATGACTTTGTTAAGGTCTTTTCTTTCTTCTCGAGTAACTTTACGATTTCATCGTATTTTGTTGGTTCAAGATATTTAAGACATAAATCTGCTAGTTCACATTTAATGGTATCCAAACCTAATCGATGAGCGATTGGGACAAATACTTCTTTGGTTTCTTTAGAAAGAGCAATTTGTCTTTCAGGTTTTAAAGAACTAAGTGTTCTCATATTATGTAAACGGTCAGCTAATTTGATAATAATGACACGAATGTCCTTAGCCATACCGATAAAAATCTTACGATGGTCTTCTGCTTCAAAATCTTCACTTTCAATTTTGGATAGTTTTAATCTTTGAATTTTAGTTAGAGAATCAACGAGTTTAGCGACATCACTACCCCATTTTTTTTCGACTTCTTCAATTGTGACATCGGTGTCTTCAACAACATCGTGTAATAAACCGGCAACAATAGTTGCTGGTCCAGCTTGAAGGTTCGCTAATATATAAGCGACTTCGATAAGGTGGTGATAATATGGTTCGCCACTTCTTCTGAGTTGACCGTCATGCTTTATCAAAATAAAAGCGTAAGCATCTTCAATGCTTTTACGGTCTTTTTCATTAGTAATATAACTTTGGTATACTTCTTTTAATTGTTCAAAAGTGTGAAGTACATATCCGCCATTGACTAATAATTTCTCGTTCTCTTTCATATTGACTTTATTGTAGTCCTTTTTATTGCTTTATTAAAGTAATAAAGAAAAATAGTCGATATCCTTATAGAAAATAGAAAACAAAGTTTCTAGACACTTATAAAAAAGATTCCTTTG
>JAEDNC010000057.1 GCA_016302705.1 Bacilli bacterium
AAAAAGAAAAACCGATGATTTTAGCACCGGTTAATTGAAGAGCAATATTATTCTTCTTCTTTTTTTGGTTTTTTGCCACTGGCGAGTTCTGCTTTGAGCTCTTTAATCCAGTTAACCTTACCAACTTCGCCTTGTTCAAGGCCGTCTTTTTCCATAACGTCTTGGATGAGTTCTTTACATCTTCTAACGGATAATGGTGATTTGACTTTAAAGACGAGTGGGATTTCTTGATACATGTCTTTATCGCTAGCATCTTGGATTGGAAGAGTGCTATTAGCGTAATCTGCTGGGTTAAGAGCAAAGTAGAGTTTTAATGATTTACCAGCAACCGTAATACGGACATACATTTTCTTATGTAAGCGGAATGTATCTCCAACTGCAGATATTCTGGATTTAACACCATAACTTAAGATTTCATTCTTTAATTCGTTATATAATTCATGAACATCTTTTTCAGATTGAAGGAGTCTTTGAACAAAGCTAATTCTTTCATATTCCTTCTTTTCTGGAGCAGGTGCTGTTTCAACCTTTGGTTCTTCAGGGGCTGGTTGTTCTTCTACTGGTTTAGCAACTGCTTCCTTTTTAACAAACAATGGACGCGGAGCTGGTTTTGGCTCTTCTTTTTTTTCTTCCACTACAGGAGCAGGTGCTGGAGTTGGCTCTGGTTGAGGTGATGGTTCTTTATGAATTTCAACTACCTTTTCAACAGACTTGTTTTCAACTACTGCTGGAGCAGGAGTAGAAACACCATTAATACCACCATTGAAATATTGAACAACAAGTGGTCCACCAAATGTAGCACCAGTAATTGTTTGATTTCCAGTTGGATTTTGTTGAGGTTGTTGAGGTTGATTTAATGAACTTCTTGCAATTTCATCTCTAACGATATCTCTAACAACTTCTCTTAATAAGCTAGCAAGTGAAGCTTGATCAATGCCAGCGCCAGGGTTTGCGTTATTAACATTAACTTCAACGTGTTGCTTTTCTTCTTTTGGTTCTTCTTGAACTGTTGGCTCCTCAGTTGGTTCTTCTTGATCTTCTTCTTCAGGAATTGGTTCATCTTCAGCCGCTTCTTCTGGGATTGGTTCTGGCTCTTTTTCAATAACAGCATCAGTATCAGCAACAACTAATTCTTCGCCTTCTTGAACAGCTTCTGGATCACCGACCATTTCTGCAACAGATGCAGGGACTGGTTCTTCGACTTTTTCTTCTGCATAAGATTTACCGGCATAGATTAAACCGATAACAACTGTTGCAATAACAGAAGCAAATGCAAGGATTCCTAATACAAAGACAGCAATAGCAAATACGCCATGCCAAACCACTTCAGTGTTACCTGGAGCAAATGCATCTTGAGCTAAGGCTAAATAATATGTTCCATAAGTCACCATAATGAACGCAACATATAAGGCAGCAAGTAAAGCAATTACATAAATTATAAATAATGGTTTTTTCTTGTTGATGATATAAATAATACCTAAAACAGTAACGATAAGTGTTAAGCCAGTAATGACATAGTTGATAACGCTAAGAATGAGAGCAACATTTGCTCCGATTTCGTTACAGAATGCAGTATAGAATTCTGATTTATTTGCATCGAATGGGAAGACAAATGATTCGCTAATTAATTGCCAATTTACTTTAAGGTTTTCTACACCAGCTTCGATTTGTCCAGCAGCGTGTACTGGTTGGAAGAAATATGCTGCAGCAAAACAAACGAGAAGTGCAACACTAATTATGAACATAACAAACATTGTTTTCTTTAGTTTGAGATTTTTATTCATACACAAAACTCCTTTAACTTACTTTAATTTATATGCATATGCGCGTAAAATCAACAAAAACAATCATTTTGTAGCAAATTTGCAGTAAAAAACATGACTTTTGAAGAAAAAAACGGATTAAACCGTCTTTCTTTTTTCAAAATTTTTTATCTTATTATCAGCTTCTTGGTAGTAGCGAATATAACTTCTTTTGCAGTAATAAGGATGCTTATCTTTCTCCTCTATTTCTAGTTTTTTGAACGCATATGGTTTGTTAACTTTCCAGCTATTTAATATGCCAATATTCACTGCGTCGGTTGGACAATAATATGAGCATCTAGTGCACATTAGACAACGAGTGTGGAAGATGAATTTATTGTCTTTATATTCGATGTTTTTAACTGGACAGTCATTAACACATTTCATACATTTGATGCACTTCTTCTTATTAATCCTAAACAACTTTCCGTTCCATCCAGCGAACCACTGTTCGATTCTTAATAGCCAAATAAACCAACCAGAAAGAGGAATCTTTTTTAGCTTATTAACTTGCTCATTAATCAAATATTCATTAACGTCAATTGGAACAAGTTTATTCATTGTGTCATACATTTGAAACGCTCTTAATTCAGTGTGTCTAAAAACCAAATCATAAGGCATTAAATAATGATAATCTGATTCAAATATGTAGTTTCTTCTTCTAAGGATTTTAAGTAGTTTGTTGCCGGAAGAATGATTAATGGTTAAATTCTCCCCACTGACCATAATGACAAATACTTTTTTAGGAACATCTAGTTTAGGGAATTTTTTTGCGTATTTCCAAACGTTTTCAGGCGCATTAAAAGCATGAATTGGATAAGCAAAACCAATCTTGTCATATTCATTTATTTTCGAAAAATCAAAGTTATCTTTTTCGATTTTTATTAAATCAAAAACAATATCAAATTTAGTGGCTTCATATTTCCACTTTTTTACTGTAAGTTCTGTATTACCTGTTCCTGAAAAATAAAATAACGCTACTTTCATTAATCAATATCCTTATATTTGGTAGCGAAATGAGAATCGTACCAATAATATAGGTTCTCATCTTTATCTATATCAAAGAAGTCTTCAACAGTGTAACCGATGGTTTCAAACCGGAGTCCAATGGTCTCATATCCTATTACTCTATTTGCAAATCCGCTCGCTAAATTGAAATAGTGTTTCCAGAAGTTGGTTCCATCGAGTTCGTCTTTTGTATCTCTTCTTGAAATGTTTCTAATTAATTCTGAAGAGTTCTTAATTCTATGGGCTAAGATATTAATTTTGTTAACGTTATCTTCTTTTAGAAGAGTCTCCACTACCTTTGTCCCCGTATTTCCAGGGGCACCTAAAATTGTAACTATCATAATGTCGTTTACGTTTTGTTTATATTATCAAAAAAGAGGCAATATAAACAAGGATGTTTATTTTGCTTCTATCTGCTTTTTATTGTTTTTGTTTGGCAGTTCTTCTTCTGGGATTTCTCCAGCTTTTGTAAGTGCAAATTTACTAACAAGTGGTCCAATTAATTCATAGACAAGAGTACTTGTTAAGATGATTGCTAATACCATAGATGCTGCTTCATAAGCACCTACACTATTAAATAACTTATTAGCGGTTGTTGCTAAACCGATAGCAACACCAGCTTGAGGTACTAAAGTAAAACCGAGATATTTCTTAACTTGTGGTTCGCATTTTGTAATGTTTGCTCCAGCGAGAGCACCAAAATATTTACCGACAATACGGAAGATAACATAAATTAACGCTACTAGGATAACGATGCCACCTTTACCATTAATGAAGACCGTTAAATCAAGAGAAGCTCCACTTATAACAAAGAACATCATATATATTGGGGATGTAAATCTATCTAAGACATCAAGAGTGCGATCAGAATCTTTACATATATTAGTAAATAAGGCTCCTGCCATCATACACATAAGCAAGGAACTTAATTCGAATCCGCCCATAAATTCTTGTTTAAACAAGAAATATAATCCAACTGATACAAATACTGAGAAAATACATAATACTAACTTATTATTTCTAGATTTGAAGAAACGGTTAATAAAGCTAATGAATAATCCAATAAGTCCACCGATAACAATTGATAAACCAATTTCAATAAGCGGCTTTCCAATCATTTTATAGAAAGATAATTCTCCACCACTTGCTAATCCGGTAGCGATTTGGAATAAAACAGCAAACAAGATTAAAGCCGCAGCGTCATCAAGAGCGACTACTGGAAGCAAAGTGTTTACAAGAGGTCCTCTTGCTCTATATTGCTTAATAACCATCAATGTCGCCGCAGGAGCAGTTGCGCTTGCAATCGCGGATAATGTTAAAACAAGTTCCCATGAAATGTGTTCAGGAGAAACGAAGTGAGCAACTAACAAGGCAAAGATAACAAATACCGATGCTCCTAGAGCTTCTAAAACAGTGATAACAATGACACGTTTACCAACTGTTTTTAATGTACTTCCTTTAAATGAAGTACCAATAGAGAAAGCAATAAAACCTAAGGCGACTGTTGATACCCAACCAATCTTATCGACAAATTGGTAAATATAATCTTCTTTGATACCTTCAAAAGTGAAGTTATTGAAAAATAGGCCGAGAACAAAAGGACCCATAATAATACCAGTTACTATGTAGCCAGTAACATTTGGGAGTTTTAAGATTTTCATTAATCTAGTAGATAATAAGGCCGCAAGTAAAAGAGCAGCGATATATACAAATATCAAGTTTTCCATATATCTAAACTAAATAGAACCTTCGTAATCTTCGATTGGGCGAGAGAACATAAAGCCTTTAATCTTTTTAAAATTGTCTGTGTTTTCTCTAATTACTTCTTTTAAATTCTCTAGTTTATCTTCATCAACAATGAAAAGACAAAGAACACTATCGTTGGTTTGAACTTTTTCAACATGTCTAAGTGTAAAGAAGTGTCTTTCTTCTGGGAGTTCTTCAGTGGCGTGTCTAAGAGATTCGGTTGTCATAACGGTTGCGTTATAACCAGCTTTTCTAATCTCTTCGAGAGTGTGAATCGCATCCGGTGTTGATTTAATTACTAGGTATAAAATCTTTTTCATATTCACTACCTGATTTCCAAATAGCAATTATAGTCCTCTATTTAACTTTTGTTAAATGATACTTATTTTCTTTCATATTTACGTAGAAAAATCAATTAAATCGCTAACTGACAAACTAAATGCAACTTTATAGTCGAAAACTGCTTTTAGTTAGA
>JAEDNC010000058.1 GCA_016302705.1 Bacilli bacterium
AGTCGCTATAAAGTTAAAGTATCTGGTATTTTAAGAGCAAAAGACACAACTAAATTTGGCACTCTTGAAAGAGGTGTTTATTTCACTAAAGACTTTGCTAGAGAATATATTGATCAATCTAGTACAAGTCAAATCACAACTTCATTTAAAGACCATATTGAAAACTTAAGATGGAAAGTATCTCAATTTAACGCTTATGTTCAATTTGAATATGATGATTACTCAAAAGATAATGGCGAAGAAGGATTTGTTCCTGAAACAAAACGTGGCTACGCTCAAGCACTTAACGGTAACCGTTCTACAGCGTTAGTCTCTATCTTTGCTTCCTTCTTAAGTAGTGGTTCAGATAATTTGAAGAATGATAAGATACATCTCCGTTCTTTAGCAGGATTAAAAATTAACGATCACACTGACAAAGATCAAATTATCGTCTCTCATGATATTCAAGAACTTCCACAATCCATTCAAATCTATCCAAAGAGTTTTGAAACCAAGAATAGTGTTACTAGCTATTTAGATAGATGGAATTCTAAAGACGTTCTTACTATTAAAGGAAGAGAAGTACCTCCTGAAATTAGAAGTGAAATCACTTATACCGATACAATCAGTATCATTATTGAAGCTATTTCTACTTTAGTAACGATTGTAAGCACAGCTTTAATTGCCTTTACTTCTTTATCTTTAGTCGTCTCTTGCTTCATGATTGCGGTTATTACCTATATCTCTGTTATGGAAAGAGTTAAAGAAATTGGTGTTATCCGTTCTCTTGGTGGACGAAAGAAAGACGTCTCAAGATTATTTATTGCTGAAAACTTGATTACCGGTTTTGCTAGTGGCGCTATCGGAATTGGAATTACCTATATCTTACAAATCATTATTAATGCGATCTCCTTTACTTTAGGTGTTAGTAATGTTTGTGCCTTACCTTGGTATTACGCATTCATGATGGTCGGTATTTCTATCCTCTTAAGCGTCTTAAGTGGGCTTATCCCATCCTTCAGTGCTTCTAAACAAGATCCAGTTATCGCTTTAAGAAGTGAGTAATTTTAATGAAAAAAGTTGGTATTGTCTCTTTAGGCTGCATGAAAAATCGCGTCGATAGCGAGAATATTTTAGGCTTGTTTGATCGTAGTGGTTATGAAATCACTAATGATCCAAAAGACTCAGATATTATTGTTATCAATACTTGTGGATTTATTGAATCCAGTAAAAAAGAGAGTATCGAAAATATCTTAGAGATGATTCAATACGGCAAGAAAGTTGTTGTTACTGGTTGTTTAGCTCAAAGATATTTAGAAGACCTTAAAAAAGAAATTCCAGAAGTTGATTTATATATTCCAATTAAAGATTATTCTCATTTTAATGAGAAATTATCTATTATTGACAAAGATGTTGATCCAACTTTAGGGGTAGATGATGAATATCGTATTGTCTCTACTGGTCCATATTCTGCTTATTTAAAAATTGGAGAAGGATGTGACAATCGATGCAGTTATTGTGCGATTCCTATTATTAGAGGACATTTTGTTTCTAGAGATTATGATTCTGTAATTAAAGAAGCAAAAGAACTCGCAGAAGCGGGAATTAAAGAGATTATTGTTTTAGAACAAGACACCACAAAATACGGGATTGATTTTAAAGATAAAAAAGTCGATATAGTGGACCTCTTACATGGTTTATTAGCAATTAAAGAATTTAAATATATCCGTTTACTATATTTATATCCTGATGAAATAAGCGACGAATTAATAGAGTTAATTGGTAAAGAACCTCGCCTTACTCCTTATTTTGATGTTCCTATCCAACATAGTGAAACACATATCTTAAAAGATATGTATCGTAGAGGAGATAAGGAATTCCTTATCAAACTATTTTCTAAGATTAGAAATAAAGTCCCTAATGCAGTTTTAAGAACCACTGTGATGGTGGGCTTTCCAGGAGAAACAGAAGAAGATGTAGATAATCTCATCGAATTCATGAAAGAAGTGAAATTCGATCATTTAGGAGCCTTTACTTATTCTCAAGAAGAAGGAACTCCTGCTGCTTATTTCCCTAATCAAATCGATGAAGAAGTTAAGAAAAAAAGACTTGCTAAAGTGATGAAGGCTCAACAAAAGATTTCTTATGCATTAAATAAAAAACATGTTGATGAAGTTATGTCAGGAATGGTTATTGGTCAAGATGAACACGGTAATTATCTATTAAGAAGTTATTGGAACGCTCCTGATGATGTTGATGGAAAAATATTCTTTACTAGTCATAAACCGCTTCAAAGTGGAGATATAGTAAAAGTGAAAATTAATAGTGTATTTGTATACGATATGATGGGTGAACTCTATGAAGACTAATTATGATTATTTACCTCATGAATTAGAGCATTTAAATTATTTAAAAGAAAACGCTCATGAATGCGCTCTCTTTTTAAAAAGAGATGATGATTCTTTCCCTTTAGAAAAACCATGTAAAATCGTTTTGATTGGTAATGGAGTAAGATACACCATTATGGGTGGAACTGGTAGCGGAGCGGTTAATGCACGTTACTTAGAAAATGTAGAAGAAGCATTTGAAAACGCCGGATTTGAAATTACAAGTAAAGATTGGCTTAACAGCTACGATAAAGTTCATTTTAAAAACGAAAAAGACTTCATTAAAAAAATTAAAAAAGAAGCCGCTAAACATAAAACTATGGCTGCTAGTTATGCAATGGGAAAAAGCGCTCCTGAAAAAGATTATGAATTCCCAATTATCGGAGATCATAAAGTTGCTATTTATGTATTAAGTAGAACTGCAGGAGAAGGTAGTGACCGTTATTTAGAAAAAGGTAGTGTTTATCTTACCGATACAGAAATAAGAGATATCCTATATCTCAATAAGAATTATGAGAAATTCATGCTTGTTTTAAATGTTCCTGGAATCGTTGATTTAGAGCCAATAATTGAAGTGAAAAATATTCTTCTATTATCTCAACTTGGTTCATTAAACGGACATATCATTACTGATATCGTTTTAGGAAAAAGTAACCCAAGTGGAAAGTTAACTGATACATGGGCGTTAATTAAAGATTACCCATATATCTCCACCCCACTTAGTCAAGATGAATGTCGATATAACGAAGGGACTTATGTTGGATATCGTTATTTCTCTTCGATGAATATTTCTCCATTATTTAACTTTGGTTTTGGATTATCATATTCAACTTTTAAACACCAATTAGTAAGTATTTCTAACCAAGGTGATAAAGTAAAGGTGAAGGTTAAGGTTACTAACGTTAATGGCCTTCCAGGAAAAGAAGTTATTCAACTATATATGTCTGGGCCTATTTCTCGCCCTGCTCTTGAACTTGTCGCCTTTAAAAAGAGCAAACTTTTAGGAGTTAAAGAAAGCGAAGAACTCATTTTAGAATTTTCTTTAAGAGATTTCCCTATATATGATGAAGAAAAAGAATCTTACTTATTAGAAAAAGGCAATTACTTATTTAAATTAGGAAATTCATCTAAAGATTTAACGGATGTCTTTGCTATTTCTATTAAAGAAGATATCGTTACTAAAAAAGTTAAAAATGTTTTTGATAAAACAGATTTTAAAGATTTACTTATTGTTAGAAAAGAAAACTCAATTAGTAGTAAATTACCGATTATTGAAATTGACTCTTCAATGATTGAAACTCAAAATATTGTTTATAACAATACATATGATATTGATGTTCCAGAATATATTAAAGGATTAACTGACCTTGAATTAATCCACATGGTGTTAGGAGATTATAAACTTGGCTTCCAAGGATTAATTGGTCAATCATGTTCTTTACTTTTAGGTGGGGCAGGAGAAACAACTTTAAGAGTAGAAAGTTTAACTAAGGCTCTTAATATGATAGATGGCCCTGCTGGATTAAGAATTACTAGAGAATATATCTTAAATAAAAATGGAGCATTCATTACCTCTACAGATTCGATTTGGGATGGATTAAAAAATTATCTTCCTAAACCAATTGATTATCTTTTGAGCTATGAAAGAAATCTCAAAAAGAAAGGAAGCACGGTAGTGCAAATCGCTACTGCAATCCCAATTGCTACTGCTTTAGCTCAATCATTTAACGAAGATTTTATATGTGGATGTGGTAGGTTAGTTAAAGAAGAGATGCAACTCTATGGAGCGGATATTTGGCTCGCTCCTGGAATTAATATTCATAGACACATCTTATGTGGTAGAAATTTTGAATATTATTCTGAAGACCCTCTTATCTCTGCTTTTGCTGCTTCATGCATCATTAAATCAGTTCAAGAAGATCCTACAAAGGCGACAACAATTAAGCACTTTGCTTGTAATAACCAAGAGACTAATCGTTTAAATAACAACTCTATGGTCTCAGAAAAAGCAATGAGAGAAATCTACTTATTAGCGTTTGAAAAAGCAATTAAATGGTCTAATCCATTATCCATTATGACAAGCTATAACTTAGTTAATGGGGTTCACTCCGCAGAACATCATGGTTTAATCATTAATATTCTTAGAGATGAATGGAACTACAAAGGTTTAGTGATGACTGACTGGGTGACAAGCGGACAATCATATCGTAGAAACAATAAATATCCTAATGCGTATGCTTCTAGAGATATAAAAAACGGTAATAACATTTGTATGCCAGGTGGGAAATCCGATATTAAAGATATTAAGTCCGCTCTTAAGAGTGGATATTTATCTCGCCACGAATTAGAAGTCGCAGCTACAGTTGTTTATAATCTAATAAATAGATTAAAGACATAAACAAAAAACTAATATTTTCCCTTGTTATAAGGAAGAATGTTGTTTATAATTTACTACGCTGACAAATGCCTCCTTAGTTAAGTGGTATAACGGATCCATGGTAAGGATCTATTGGTGGTC
>JAEDNC010000059.1 GCA_016302705.1 Bacilli bacterium
AATCTATCTACGTCCACTCCATTATTTCTACTTTGATCATGAGAGTTTCTCCTGATTATTTAAAAATTGTCTTAGTGGATCCTAAACGTGTTGAAATGACAAAATATCGTGACATGCCTCACTTATTATGTCCTATCATTACTGAAGCTGAAAAAGCTAAAGTTTGTTTACAAAAATTATGTGATGAAATGAATAGACGTTATGAACTTTTCTCTCAAAACGGAGAAATTAGTAACATCAAAGACTATAACAAATTTGCCAAAGAGACTGGAATCGAACCTCTTCCATATGTCATCGTCTTTATTGATGAATATGCAGATTTAGTCGATTCTTGTAAAGAAATCTCTCAACCAGTTGTTTCTATTGCTCAAAAAGCTAGAGCAGCAGGTATCCACCTTTGTATTGCTACCCAAAGACCATCCACCAACATCATTACTGGTGTTATTAAAGGTAACATCCCAACTCACGTTGCTTTAATGACTAGTAGCTACACTGATTCAATTATCATTATTGGTGAAGCTGGAGCAGAAACCCTTTTAGGTAAGGGCGATATGCTTGTTCAATCTCCTCTAGTTTCTCGAGTTGGTGTTACTCGTTTACAAGGGTGTTATATCCAAAATAAAGAAATTGTTCACGTAGTGAATTATTTAAAAGAACACTACGAAACATATTATGATCCAAACTTCTTAGATTTAGTGGATCATTCTAAAGAACCAGCTCAACCTGTTTTAGCACCAGGCGAAGTTGAAAAAGAAAGTTCTCAAGAAGAAGAAAACAAATATCAATCAATCAAAGAATGGGTCATGACACAAGAATTCGTTTCTATGAGTAAGATTCAAAGAGAATGTTCGGTTGGTTTTAACCGCGCTGGAAGATTCTTCTCTAGACTACAAAAAGAAGGGGTTGTTTCATCAACTCAAGATGGTAGTTCAAAAGGATGCCGCGTTCTTGTTCATGATGACTATGACACCAGTGACATGATAGTTACTAGTGATGAATTAATCGGATAAAAATGGAAAATCAATTAGTAGGCGCTCTTTTATTAGAAAATAACCAAATTGAGGTTAATTATGTAAGTGAAGATATAAACTCTATCTCTTTTACTTTAACTTCGGATGGAATAAATCAAAATATTCATTTAGTTGATATTATTAGCACTAACGAAGTTCATAAAATTATTTTTGCATGCGAAAATCCTATTGAACTTGGTCATATTTATCGCATCAAAACTAGCGAGGAAGAAGAGACTATTTTAAGACTCGATCGCTATGTCGCTAGTAAAGAATTTGATGAATTATATTTTTACGATGGCGAGTTAGGTTTAAATTATCAAAAAGATGAATCAACTTTTAGATTATGGTCTCCAACAAGTGAAAAGGTCTTTTTGAAATTAGAAAAAGGAGACAATAACTTTGTTATGCTCCCAATGAAAAGGAAAGAAAAAGGTGTTTTCACAATTACAGTTAAGGGAGACTTATTTAACAAAAAATATAATTATGTGATTGTTCAAAATAACGCCCAAAAAGTAATTACTGATCCATATGGATACGCGGTTGATGCAAATTCTGAACATTCAGTTGTTATTGATATTAGCGATATCAAAAATATGGGAACAGTCAAACCAACTAACGAGATTAAAAATCAAAGTAGTGCGGTAATTTATGAACTTCATATTCGTGATTTTACAGAAGGAGATAAATCAATATCTAATTCTGGAACCTATTTATCGGTTTTACAAAAAGTCGATTATCTTAAGCGACTTGGTATTACCCATGTCCAACTTTTACCAGTCATCGATTATGATGCAGTAGATGATTACGATAAATCTTTATATAACTGGGGTTATAATCCAATTTCCTTCTTTGCTTTAGAAGGAAGCTATTCTCAATATCCAGAAGATGGATTAGCGAGATTAATTGAATTCAAGACCTTGGTTAATGAACTCCATAAGAATAATATTAGAGTAGTGTTAGATGTTGTTTATAATCATCTATATGATTATATTACAAATAACTTCCAAAAGAATGTTCCTTATTACTTCTTTAGAAGAGCTGGAAAAAGAATGGCAAATGCTTCTGGATGTGGAAATGATGTTGCTAGTGAGAGAAAGATGGTTCGTAGAATCATCTGTGACTCAATTAGATATTTCTTAGAAGTATTTGATGTTGATGGTTTTAGATTTGATTTATTAGGCTTAATTGATATTGAAACAAGTAAAGAAATCGTCAAGATTAGAAACGAATTAAAAAAAGACGCCTTGCTATATGGCGAAGGCTGGAATATGGGAGTGGAACTTAAAGCAGAGCAAAAGACATCAAGCGATAACGCTCACTTAATTCCAGAAATGGGATTCTTTAATGATAAATTTAGAGATGTCATTAAAGGATCAACTTTTGATCATTATTCCCCAGGTTTTATCTTAGGTAATAGAAATAACCATTTTGAAATCGAAGACGTCTTATTCGGCTCAATGTTATCACATCGATATGACTCAATTAATCAATCGATTAATTATGTCGAGTGCCATGATAATCAAACTTTGTTTGATAAATTATCATATTTTGATGAATCAGTCGATGCGAATTTAAAAAGAGTTACCTTAGCAAATATCGTTATCATTTTATCTTTAGGTGTTCCGTTTATTCATATGGGACAAGAAATCGGCCAATCCAAAGAATTACTTGATAACACTTATAACATCCCAAAGATTAACAATATGAATTGGAAGCTAGTGGAAGAAAGAAGTAAGATGGTCGACGTTTTAGCAGATGCGATCAAATTAAGAAAAGCTCTTAACTACGCTCAAGCTAATTCAATTGAAGAAATACTTGATGGAACAACTGTTGAGCATATGGATAATGGACTACTTGTTATCAAAACTTCTAATAAGAGACTCCAAAGTGATGGTGAGAAGGCAGTCTTAGTTATAAACATCAACGAAGAGAGCTCTTATATTGACTTAGAAGAAGATTATTATTTATACTTTTCAAGTTCAATCGGTCTTATCACCGATAAGAACTATTATAGGAACTTAATAGTTCCAGGACTTAGTATTGAGGTTTTAAGAAAATAATGTGGCATATAATTAGAGCAGCGTTGCTTATTGCTCCAACATTAATATTTGATTTCTTTGCCTGGATTTTAAAATATTCTCGTCATCCAGAAAAATATCCAATGGAGAAACGCTACCAAAGAACAAGAAATTTAATCGTTAAAATTAATCACTTACTCAGACTAGAAACAATTGTTGAAGGCCAAGAGAATAGACCAAAAGAAATTGCGTGTTATTATGTAAATCACTTAGCGGCGGTCGATCCTCTTTTAGTATTTGAAGCAATTGAAGAACCAACTGCCTTTTTAGCGAAGATTGAAATTAAAAAGATGCCATTTGTAGGTAGAATCTTTAAAGGAGCGAATGGTTTATTCCTCAAGCGTGATGATTTAAAACAACAATTGAAAGTCATGATGAAGGTAGAAGCTTCTTTAAAAAATAAAGAATGTAACTGGGTTATTTATCCAGAAGGAACTAGAAATAAAGACCCAATGAATAAATTATTAGAATTTCATAGCGGAACCTTTAGAAGTGCTATTAAGGCTAAAGTTCCTTTGGTCCCGGTTGTCTCTTATGGTTCATTCCGCGCACTTAACTTAAAACACAACTATAAGAAATATCCTACATACGTTAAGTTTTTAAAACCAATTTATCCAGAAGAATATAGCGGAAAGACCACTGATGAAATTGCCGCAATGGTCCAAAGTCGTATACAAAAAGAACTATCCTTTAATGTCAAAGCTCTTGATCATAAGAGAATGAGTGAATCAAAAGATAGTTACTATCGATTTAATGCGATTAAATAATTAATATTTTCTTCTAAGACCTTTTGGATAGTAATTTTTAATAACTCTTCCATCAGTCTTAGCAATATCAATTGAATTACTATGGTATGTTAATAAAACATACCCTTTATTTCTATTTTCCTTATTAAGTTGATTTCCTTCTAAATACAGTTTTAGTTCTTCTAAAGATAGTTCAATAGATGGGAATTCATCTTTTAGAAGAGTTCTTGCGTAGTGGAGATTAAATCTCTCGATTCCTTTTTGCTCTTCTTTGATTTTCACTCCATATCGAATAATCTTTAGCCCTTTTGTATCAATAATATTAGAGATAGCGAAAGTAGTGTCTCCAAACTTTTTAATATCATAATTCTTATATGATTTTACTAAAGCGGAAGCTTTGCGGTTATCATTTTTAAATTTAGTCAATTTAGATTCACCTGGTTTTTGAATATGGCAAACATATTGCCCTTCTCCTATGAATTTAGAAGGAAGGAATCTAATTCCGATAGGACAAATTGGATTTATATATCCATCTTTTAGATTAATGTTTTTTATAATTGCATCGGTATTATCTAGAAGATATTTAATGACTTCTTCATCTTCTTCGATTGAATAAGAGCAAGTCGAATACGATAATAATCCACCTGGCTTAAGCATCTTATATGCATAGGAAATGAGCTCTTTTTGGATTTCCGCAAATTTAAAGACTTTATTAATTGACCAATCTTCTTTCATTAAGGTTGATTTCCTAAACATTCCGCTTCCAGAACATGGAGCGTCTAATATGATTTTGTCAAAGGTCTCTAAGTAGTGGTGATAAATCTCTTTAAAGTCATTATTAACCACCAAAACGTTTCTTAAACCTAATCGCTCACAGTTACTTGATAACACCATAGCTCTACTACTAGAAAGGTCATTAGAAACAATTAACCCATTTCCATTCATTTTTAATGAGGCTTGAATGGTCTTTCCTCCTGGGGCAGCACATAAA
>JAEDNC010000060.1 GCA_016302705.1 Bacilli bacterium
AGCGTGTTCGCCTAAGAAAGAGCCTATTTTTCTTAGGCCAGTTTCATATTCTTTATCACCATGGATGATAACGTTTTTTCCACCACTTTTTAAATTAGAAAGAATTGATCCTGCTCCCATATGAGCGTAGTCACCTAAGATAGAATCTCCGACATAGTTATAATGTGGAACTTGAACGTGGTTAAGTAAGATACAGTTTTTTAATTCTGAAGAATTACCAACAACACATTTTTCTCCAACGATAACATTGCCTCTTAAATAGGCACCTGGACGAAGTTCAGTGTCTTTTCCGATGATAGCTGGTGCTTCAATTGTTGCAGTTTTTGCAATCTTGACATTTTCTCCAACAAGAACTCCTGGTTCAATTTCTGTGTAACCGTCTAATCCTGTTTCAATAACTTTCTTAACGATTTCCTTAATTTGAGGAAGAATTTCCCATGGATATTCAGTGTTTTCGAAGACGTCCTTTAAAAAAGGACAATCAGTAGAGAATAACTCTTTTGTTTTAATGTTTAACTTATTCACAAACGAATCCTCTTTTCTTAATTACGTTATAGATGCGGTCGATGTATTCGGCGCATTTTTCTTTGGAATCAATTTCAATCATGATTCTAACAACTGGTTCAGTACCAGATTGTCTTAATAACGCTCTTCCGTTATCACCGATTTCTTTGTTCACTTCAGCAAACTTCTTTTGAACTTCATCATCATCAATAACCGCAGCCTTATTAGTAACTCTCACGTTTTTTGTGGTTTGTGGAATTAACTTAACTGGTGCAACGAGTTTAGAAAGATTTTCTTTTGTTTCAAGAACTCTTTCTGTGACCATGATAGCGGTAAGAACACCATCACCTGTAGTCGCATATTTCTTAATGATTACGTGACCAGATTGTTCTCCACCTAATGAATAACCATCATTTTGCATTCTTTCAAAGACGAAACGGTCACCAACTTTAGTTTGAACGTTACTTATACCGATTTGTTTTAAAGCTTTTGTTAAACCAGAGTTAGACATAATTGTGGTAACTAAGGTATTTCTTTCTAAAGAACCTTCATCTTTAAGTTTACAAGCGAGGAGATACATAATCTTATCTCCATCAACTTCTTTACCGTTTTCATCAACAGCGATACATCTATCCGCATCACCATCGAAGGCAAAACCTAAATCAAGTTTATTATCTTTAACGAATTTGCAGAACTTCTCAATATGAGTAGATCCAGCATCTAAGTTAATGTTTAATCCATCAGGATTATTATTAATAACAAATGTTTGTGCTCCTAAAGCATCAAAGACACTTTTAGCAATCATCCAGCTTGCTCCGTTAGCGGTATCTAAACCAATTCTAAGGGACTTCATGGAGTGTTTTGCTAAAGAGATAAGGTAAGCAATATAACGGTTACGGCCGGCACTATAATCGTTGATGCAACCAATGTTGCCTCTTTCGGCAAATGGGAGGTCATCCCCTTCAACTTCGAGTTTTGCTAAATCGCCATCGATATAAGCTTCGGCTAAGAAAGCGACTGCATCTTCAAGTTTTTCACCATTCGAGTTAAGGACTTTAATACCATTATCGTAGAATGGGTTGTGTGAAGCAGTAATCATAACGCCGCAATCAAAGCAATCTTGTCTAATGACGTAAGCAACGCTTGGGGTGGTTGTGACGTGTAATAAACTTACATCAGCACCACTAGCAGCGAGTCCTGCCGCCACCGCGTACTCTAACATATAAGATGATCTTCTTGTATCTTTACCGATTACAACTTTTGGTCTATAGCCTGGTTTTTGGGAATTGAATTTTGGATTTCCATAAAACCAACCTAAAAAACGACCAATTTTATAAGCGTGGTCACAAGTCAAAACTTTGTTAGTTTCTCCTCTAAAACCATCAGTGCCAAAGTATTTTGTTTTGATGTCTTCACCAATGCTCATTTGAAGTTTCTTGCCACGATGAATAACAATTTTATCGTTTAATAATTCATCAGCAGAAATCTTAAAGAGTTCACAAATTTCCATTACTTTGTCGATTTGTGGAAGTGAATCACCGTTTTCCCATTTGTTAATTGTTTGACGAGACACTTTTAATAAACTTGCAAGTTTCTCTTGTGAAATGTTATCAACAATTCTTAAGTGAGTTATTTTTTCAGCAATTGTCATATCTAAACTCCTGTGTAAATTATGAGTTACACCTCGTTAATAATATCATTGAGTTTAAATATTGCAAACACAAAATTGTAAACTTTTCTTTACATAAGTTTTTCACTTGTCAAAAATCATTAATTATATACTAAAGTATATTTTAATTTTTTCACTCTGTTAAAAAAATAATAAAAAAATGCATCTATTTACATGAATACACGCATATTCTTCTTTTAGTTAATAATTGTTTACTTATTGATGTAAACTCCATTAAAAAAGCCCTTGATGGGCTCTTATTAGATTTTTAAATCCCCTTCTTTAATCCATCCTAGTTTTCTAAATAATAAATCAATAAAGAAGACAAGAATTGCAGGGGCAATAATTTGTAAGACGAATATTCCTACCCAAGCTTGCCATGAGCCAACCCCCATTGTGGAAATCGTTCCAATTTGACCAACTAGACCAGCGGTTCCCATTCCAGCAGAACTACCCATACATTCAACTTTGAGTAAGCAAGTAGAAATTGGGCCTAAGATTGCTGAAGCAATAATGGTTGGTAACCATATAATTGGTTTCTTAATAATATTTTTAAATTGAAGCATTGAAGTTCCAATTCCAATAGAGATAACCATTCCTACTGGATTGTCTTTTCTAGACTGAACCGCAAATCCGACCATTTGAGCAGAACAACCAATAACAGCAGCGCCACTAGCGATAATCAAACCTTGATAAGCAGCTGGATCAGCTTCTGCAGGAATTAAGAATACCATCGCTGCAATAGCAGCACTACTAATTGGGGCAGTTAAGGACATTCCCATGAGGACAGCAACCACTATTCCCATAACAAATGGAACAGCTTTTGTACCTTCGTTGATGAGCCATTGAATGCTATAAGTCACATATACTGTCGCGTATCTAATTCCCATTGAAATGAGTAAACCTGCTATTGCTCCAAAAAGAGGAACAACAACAATATCAACAGGTGTTTTCTTTGTGAATACTAATTTAATTAGTATAGAAACTAAAATACATACTAAGTAAATAGTTAATGGATCTCCGATTTTAAGAGAACCGAAATTATATAATTCAGTAAATTTCGCTTCTGATTCAACAAATGAAGTCGATAAAGAGAAAAACGCTGCTACTTGTCCAATAACTCCTAAAAGGACCACTTTAAGAGGATCAAATTTAAGTGAAAGAGCCACTCCTACTCCAATGCCCGCCCCAGTTAAGACTTGAAAGACATAAGCTAGACCAGGTTTAGCGGCGCTACTAGAAAAGAGTCTAGCCATAAAATCACAAAATGGATTTCCTACTCCATAGGAGAAGAATGTACCAATCGTGCCTAAGATTGTACCAATAATTAAAGTGGCAAATAAACCATAGGCTGTACCATTAAGTGTCTTCATAAAGAAGTCGAGTATTTTATTTGGCTGTTTGCTTTCTTGAACGTTTCCCATTTTATAATCCTATAACAAATAAATATTGTTTCTTTCTAATTTCTTTATTTCTTCTTCATCCCAGCAAGAAACTTGCACTTCTCCAATATGCGCTTTTTGTAGTAAGAACATACATAAACGAGATTGACCAATGCCTCCTCCAATAGAGAGAGGAATTTCTTCATTCATTATTGCAGAGCAATAACTATTCTCTAGTTTATCTAGTTCATTACTTTCTTTTAATTGTTTCACCAGTGAATCCTTATTCACTCTAATACCCATGCTAGATAGTTCTAATGCCATATCATAAAGTGGGTAATAAACAAGGATATCTCCGTTTAATTTCCAATCATCATAGTCTGAGGCTCTACAATCATGAGGTTTTCCATCTTTAAGTTTGTTTCCGATTTGATAAAGGAATACTGCTTTATAAATTCTCGTGATTTCATCTTCTCTTTCTTTTCTAGAGAGGTTTGGATATCTCTTTTCAAGCTCTTTAGTGGAGATAAATGTTATTTCTTTTGGTAAAGAATTTTCTAGAGATGGATACTTCTTCTCAACTTGAAGAGAAAGTTTATAAATTAGAGAGTAAATTTGTTTTACTACCTTTTTCAGGTAGGAGTAAGTTCTATCTTTTTCTAGAAGAGATCTTTCCCAATCCCATTGGTCTACGTAGATTGAGTGAATAAAATCTGTATCTTCATCTTTTCTAATCGCATTCATGTCAGTGTATAGCCCTTTATAGAGATGGATATCGTATTTAAAAAGGGCCATTCTTTTCCACTTCGCTAAAGAATGGACAATTTCTACTTCTTTATTTGAAGAAGTGATTTCAAATTTAATTGGTCTTTCTACTCCACTTAACCCATCATTTAATCCTGATTTTGAATTAACGAATAAAGGGGCGCTGACTCTCAGTAAATCAAGCTTACTAGATAAAGACTTCTCAAAAGAATCTTTAACAAACTTAATCGCCTTTTGAGTTTCGTAGACATCAAGTTTACTCGAATATGTGATTTGGTAAATGTCTTTTCTTGCCATAGTCAATGCAAATTATAAAGGAAACTAACGAGAAATCAAATATCATTTATTTTCATTGAGTT
>JAEDNC010000061.1 GCA_016302705.1 Bacilli bacterium
CAGGTGTTTCAATAGGACAAATACGTCCATAGTGAGAAACGTGAACGTCACGAACTTCGGTGGAAGCGCGGTCTCTAGTTAATCCACCAGGACCTAAAGCAGATAATCTTCTCTTGTTTGTTAATTCAGCAAGAGGGTTGGTTTGATCCATGAATTGGGATAATTGGGAACTTGCAAAGAATTCTCTAATAGAGGCCACTAAAGGACGTGGATTGATCAAGGCTTTTGGTTTGACATTGCCTAAATCAGAAATAGACATCTTTTGTTGGACAGTTTTGAGCATCTTAGCTAAACCAACACGGAATTGGTTTTGAATAAGTTCACCAACGCATCTGATTCTTCTATTACCTAAGTGATCGATATCATCGGTCTCACCGAAACCATCCATGACGTTAAGGAAGTATGAAAATACGGCAATAATGTCACAAATGTTTACATAAGTAGAAGTATTCTTTAAGTCAGTACCGATAATAACGGATACTTTCTTATCTTTGTCGTTGTTATAAACTTTGACGATGTTGACTCTACCATTATCGTTAAGGTTCTTGTTAATCTTAACTTCTTTGAGGTGAGCACCTTGTTCGAAGAATTCTTCGTTTCTTAAGGCTTCAACATCTTCGTTAGTTAATTGATATCCTTTCTTAAATCTAATTTCACCTTCAACGGAAACTAAATTTTCAGCGAGGATTCTGCCTGGTAAACGATTGTAGATACCTAATTTCTTAATAAATTTATATCTACCAGCTCTTCCTAAGTCATATCTCTTTTCATCAAAGAATCTTTGGACTAAGAAGTTAACAGTTCCTTCTTCGGTAACTGGTTCACCTGGTTTCATCTTTCTAAAGATATCAACGAGAGCAGCTTTGCTAGTTTTAATCTTGCTCTCTTCTTTTTCAAGAGTGTTCTTTAAAGCGGCGTTTTCACCAAAGAGTTTTTCAATGTCTTCACTTGTTTCAAGACCTAGGGCTCTTAAAAGTGTTGTGGCGTGGATCTTTCTTTGACGGTCAATACGAACTGATAATAAGTCTTTCGCATCGCTTTCGAATTGTAACCATGTACCTCTTCCTGGAATTAAATCTGCTTCATATAAATATTTACCAGCTTTGAATTCTTTGGATAAGTAAGCACCTGGAGATCTAACGAGTTGGCTAACGATAACTCTTTCAGCACCATTAACGATAAATGTTCCACTACTAGTCATAAGTGGAAGATCGCCCATAAAGACTTCGCTCTCTTGAATTTCGCCTGTTTCTTTATGAATTAAACGTACTGTGATATACATTGGTACGTTATAAGTTAAATCTTTTTCTTTGCATTCTAAGTAAGAATGTTTTGGTTCGCCTAATCTAATTGATAAGTATTCGATAGTTAATGTACCGACATAGTTTTCAATTGGGAATGATTCTTGGAAAACTTCGTTTAATCCTTTCTCTAAGAATTCAGCGTAACTCTTTGTTTGAATTTCCACTAAATTTGGAAGAGGAAGGTCACCAGAAATTTTGGAGTAATCATAGCGATTGTTGCTAATTTGTCTAAGTTCAGTAATATTTCTAGACATTCTAATGGCTCCTTTTTCAATAAAATTTTTCTAGTTCACTTTGTAGCCTTGATAATCCAATAGCCTTTTTCTTTGTGAAGCACGGTAACGTTTTCAAATATTGTTTCGAGATATTTGAAAGCGCTCTCGGCTCCTTGTTTCTTTCGGATGACCACATATAGCGAACCGCCATCAATTAAGAATTGCTTGGCCCCACTATACATTTGATAGGTAACGACTTTACCAGCTCGTATTGGGGGATTCACAACAATTGAATCATATGGTCCTTCAATCTTTTCGAAGATGTCACTATGAAGGAAGGTGACTCGATTATTTAAATTCAGCCGTTCCCCGCTCCTTGACGCTAGAGCGAGTGCGCGCGAATTAATATCGGCAAGATCAACTCTTGCCTCTTTAGAATTTTGAGCAATAGTTAGACCAATCGGTCCATAACCACACCCTAAATCTAATATTCTCCCGGTTAATGAGAGGGGTAGTAATACCTTAAGAAAGATATATGACCCCTCATCTATCCGAGACTTAGAAAATACTCCGTTATCAGTGTAATAGGTATATTCCTTACCAAAAAGCGTGAAACTTATCTCGCGAATATGCGAGCTAATCTCAGGATTTTCGTCAAAATAGTGACCCATTTACACCTCAGAGTAAATACGAAGAAGTAAACTGATTACTTAACTTCGACTTCAGCACCAGCAGCAACGAGTGTTTCTTTGTGTGCGTTGGCTTCAGCTTCGCTTAAGTGTTCTTTAATAGCAACTGGAGCGGAATCGACTAATTTCTTCGCATCCATTAAGCCTAAACCAGTAATTGCTTGAACAGCTTTGATAACTTGGACCTTTTGAGCGCCGCAGCTCTTTAAGAATAAGCTAACTTCTGTTGGTCCTTTAACTTCTTCTTCTTCAGCTGGTGCAGCAGCAACTGCAACTGGTGCAGCAGCGGTGACACCGAATTCTTCTTCAACAGCTTTGACTAATTCATTTAATTCGAGAACAGTCATTTCTTTTAAGCTGGCAATAATTTCTTCATTTGTTAATTTAGCCATTTTTAATTTCCTCCTAAATTGGCATTATTTTGCGTCCGCAACAGCCTTTACTGTACAGGCAAATTGACGGACTGGTGCTTGTAAGCACGATAGTAACATGGCAAGCATGCCCTCTTTGTTTGGAAGTTTGGAGACTTCGATTACACCATTCTTATCAGCGAATTTGCCTTCGAAGATACCACCCTTAATTTTCAAAGAGTCACCATATCTTTTCGCATATTTTGCGAGAACTTTGGCACCTGTACTAACTTCCTCAGAGAAGAAGATAGCGTTAGGTCCATCGAGAACTTGTTTTAAATCAGCGTAGCCGAGTTCATCAGTTGCTCTTTCGACTAAGGAGTTCTTGTAAACGTTCATAGAAGCGTGTTCAGCTGCTAATGCACGTCTTAACTCTTGGATTTGAGCGACGGTGAGACCACGATATTCAGCAACGATAATTGCAGAACTAGCTTTTGCCTTAGTAACAATCTCAGAAACGATCTCTTGTTTTGCGATTAAGACATTTTTGTTCATGTTCTTGACCTCCTTTTCAATTTGTTTTTTGTTTTTTGAGGCTCCAATATACAGTGAGAATAAAATGTATTTTTCTTCACCTCGGTAACATTATTAAGACTCCACGTCCGTTACTGTCTTGGGTATATTAGAATCTTTTTTCAATTAACGACCGTTAAATGTGAAGTGGATAGCTGGTCCCATGGTCGTATGGATGACAGCGTTTTTGACATATGTACCTTTGACTGAATTTGGTCTTGCCTTGATAATTGCGTCAACTAAGGCATTTAAGTTTTCTTCAATCTTCTTTGCTTCAAAGCTTACTCTGGCAATAGAAACATGCATATTAGCTTCCTTGTCAACACGGTATTCCACTTTACCGGCTTTGATTTCTTTAACAGCACGAGCGATATCAGGATTAACAGTACCGGTCTTTGGATTTGGCATTAAGCCTTTTGGACCAAGGACACGAGCGACTTTACCTAATAAAGGCATCATGTTTGGTGTAGCGACGATGATATCGAAGTCAAACCAGCCACCGCTGATTTTTTCGATCATTTCTGCGCCACCAACAAGATCTGCTCCTGCGGCTTTAGCGTCTTCAGTTTTATCAGTAATGGCTAAGACCTTTTTGGTTTTACCATTTCCGTTTGGAAGGATGAGAGTTCCTCTGATTTGCTGATCAGCTTGTTTTGGATCGACATTGAGTTTGAATGAGACGTCTACAGTAGCATCGAATTTAACAGTTGATGTCTCTTTAACGAGTTTGGCTGCTTCTTCAATAGTGTAGAGCTTAGCGGAGTCCACTTTTTCTAAAGCGGAAGTATATTTCTTACCCTTTTTCATAATGACCTCCATTAGTCGTCAACGACGATTCCCATGTTACGAGCACTACCTTCAACGATTTTCATAGCCGCTTCAATGTCATTAGCGTTTAAATCAGGTAATTTGTACTCAGCGATTTGCTTGAGTTGTGCTCTTGTAATGTGTCCGACAGTTTGTTTAACACCTGCAGCGGAACCTTTTTGGATACCAGCAGCTTTAAGAAGTAATGGAGCAACTGGAGATGTTTTGATGACAAAATCACAAGATTTGTCTTCATAAGCCGTAATGATGACTGGGACGATTTCCCCACGACGATCAGCAGTCTTAGCATTGAAGTCGGTACAGAACTTCGCCATGTTAATGCCTGCGGATGCTAGTTTTGGTCCTGGTTTTGCTTCTGCACCAGGAAGTTCCATCTTTAAGACTTTCGCGATTTTTTTACTCACGTGACTTTCCCTCCTATTTTTAAGATTTGTCCGTGCTGTGGTAGTATTGGGTGAATCACCACTCTCCCACAGACTACATATATGCAATTACGCTCTCTCATACGCGTAAAGGCAACATGCTTGAATAGAATATCAAATACGTATATACGAATGCAAGAGAATTTTTATTGAAAATACGAATGCGCAATTTATACAAAATGCATAATTCTTTTAGAATTAGTGTTTCACGTTCTTTCGCAAAAAATCAAA
>JAEDNC010000062.1 GCA_016302705.1 Bacilli bacterium
GATGTAAACTACAAAGTCGTTAAAGAATTCATTAATAATGTTAAAGAAAAAGCTATTGGACAAGATGTTTTAACCAAACTCAATCCTAGCCAAATGATCACCAAAATCGTCCATGATGAATTAGAAGAACTTCTTGGCGGCGGAGAGAATGAAATCCAATATCAAAACAATAGACCAACCGTTATCCTTTTAGTGGGTTTGCAAGGAAGTGGTAAAACTACTTCTGCTGGTAAGCTTGCTTATTTGATGAAGAACAAACTTAAAAAGAAAGTTCTTCTTGCAGCAGGTGACGTATATCGTCCAGCCGCTATTGACCAATTAGAGCAAATTGCTAAATCAATTGATGTTCCAGTATTTTCTAAAGGAACAAATGTTTCTCCTGTACAAATTGCTAAAGAAGCCAAAGAAAAAGCATTTAATGACCATTATGATGCTTTAATCATTGATACTGCTGGTCGTATTGCAATCGATGAAGCTTTGATGAACGAATTAAGCGAAATCAAAAAAGAAGTATCTCCAGATGAAATCCTATTATTAGTGGACGCGATGTCTGGACAAGATGCAGTTAATGTCGCAAAAGCGTTTAATGATTTATTATCATTAACTGGTATTATCATGTCTAAACTTGATGGTGATGCCCGTGGTGGTGCTGCTTTAAGTATTAGACATATGACTGGTGTTCCAATCAAATTATCTGGTGTTGGCGAAAAAGTTTCTGATTTAGATATTTTCCACGCTGATCGTATGGCAGATAGAATCCTAGGAATGGGAGATGTCATGACTCTTGTTGAAAAGGTTCAAGAAGAATTCGACGAGAAAGAAGCCAGAAAAACCGCTAATAAAATGATGAGCGGAAAATTTGATTTGGATGACATGCTAAAACAAATGAAACAAATTCAAAATATGGGGTCTCTTGGTGGTTTATTGAAGATGATACCGGGTGCTCCAAAGATTACTCCAGAGCAACAAGCCGCTGGAGAAAAAGAGATGAAAAACTTCGAAGTTATTATTAATTCCATGACTTTAGAAGAAAGACGTAATCCATCTATCTTCCAATATTCTAGAAAAATTAGAGTTGCTAACGGATGTGGCAAACAAGTTAGTGATGTTAATCGTGTTTTAAAGAAATATGAAAACATGAAAGAAATGATGAAAAAGATGGAACAATACAAAAAAAGCGGCAAGATGCCGCCAATGGGTGGATTAGGTGGTTTCGGTGGATTCAGATAGAATCACTTAATAAACTTTTTACCTTTTTCTATTGCAGCGAGTTCCCAACTCGCTTTTTCTTTATCATCCTCTTCAAGAAGCTTCTTCTCTTGCTTAGTAAGAATATGCTTTTCAAACATATCAGGACGATGCTCTTTAGTTAATAGTAGCGATTTCTTTTTTCTCCATTTATCAATCGCTTGATGGTTTCCTGAATATAAGATATCTGGAATCTTATCACCATTATAATCATATGGTTCGGTGTATTGAGGATACTCTAATAAATTATCATCAAAGCTTTCAACAGATATTGATTCTTCAGCAATTGCTCCATCTAATAAACGAATAATAGAATCACTGATAATCATTGAGCCAAGTTCTCCACCAGTTAAGATATAATCTCCGATAGAAATTTGCTCATCAACATACTTATTAACCCTTTCATCAATACCTTCATAATGTCCACAAAGTAGTATAATATCATCTAGTTTAGATAGTTCTTTAGCTTTTGCTTGATTATAAGTGCTTCCACGAGGAGAAAGCATAATAGTTTTAGATGCATCACCCTTATTATCTTTTAAGGCATCAACGATTGGTTGACACTTCATAATAAGGCCAGCTCCTCCTCCAACTGGAGCAGAATCAACACGACGATATTTATCTTTTGTGTAATCTCTAATATTAATGATTTTAATTTCAACAATTCCTTTTGAAATCGCACGTTTAATAATTGAGTTGGTCATAAAACCATCAAACATTTCAGGGAATAAAGTAAGAATTTTTATCCTCATAAAAGTCCCTCTATCACGTTAATTACAATGGTTTTGTCGGAAATATTAACGTTTTTGATGAATTCTTTGATAAACGGAACAAAGAAATCTCTATTACCTTTTCGAGATACTCTTAAGGTAATTTGAGCAGGAAATTCTTCGACTTCTTTAACAATACCAAGTTCATTATCTTTATCATCGACTACTCTACAACCTCTAAGATCACTATAAAAATATTCACCTTTATTTAAATCCTTATTATCTTTGATTACTTGAATTTCATATCCCTTTAATTCTTTAATTTCTTCAGGGTTATTGAATTCAACAAACTTCACGAAATCAAAGAATCCAGAGTGACGATATTTAACAACTTCACACTCTTTCATTTCTTGATTTAGTGGGTTAACCAAAAAGACTTTAGATCCTTCTTTATATCTTTTAGATCCAAAGGATGTGGTGGAATAGATTTTGATTGTGCCATCAATTCCAAATGAGTCGACAATTTTTCCTAGACTTAAGTATTCCATAATAATAAAAAAGGGGAGTGTTTAATCCCCCACCTTTTCTTCTTCGAATGATTCAAATTTGAGATGAATGTGTTTATTTTCGCTTTTACCAGCAATACCAACTACTTCTCTAAGAGCGTTAGCGATAGTGCCTTTGTGTCCGATTAAACGGGCTGTATCATTTTTTTCAGCGGCGATAATAATGAGAACATCTTTACTTGAATTGCTTTCATCAACTCTGATAAGAATTGATTGAGGATCTTCGACAATGCTATCGATTAATGCATGAATGATATTCTCGTAGTTCATTGTTTATTTATTTCCTTTTTTAGCTTCAAGTGCTTTAGCATTAATTCCTTTACGATTGAACATAGCTTTGACTGTGTCAGATGGGGTTGCTCCTAAAGCTAACCATTTGAGTGCTAATTCTTCATCGATAACTGCGTTTTCAACACCTTTTTCTGGATCAAAGTAACCAATTTGTTCGATATAACGTCCGTCTCTAGCATATCTGCTATCAGCGGCAACGATACGGAAGAATGGGTCCTTATGACGTCCAATTCTTGTTAATCTAATTTTAACTGCCATGTTAGTTTTCCTCCTAAATTGCTTTACTATAGTAATATCCTTATAGAATAGTGTCAAGCATTTTTGCTTTACATTTATATATTTTTTCTTAACGCAAATAAGCAAGAAGTCCCCCAACAACAATTAAGTAATTTATTGATGGATACCTCTATAGGTGGGGGATGAATCGCTAATTATAAATGTTTATAAATACAAGCAAATATTTATTGAGAATATATCAATTAATTGATATAATATAAATAGGATTTGGGGATAGGATGAAACAAGGATTTTGTTTTATCTTCCCCTTTTATTTATCTAAAAAATCTATGATTAGAAAAGCCTATAAATATCGTATCTATCCTAATAAAGCACAAAGGGAATACTTTGCTAAGGTTTTTGGATGTGTGAGGTTTTTCTATAATAAGTCTCTATCTGATATGAATGAGATATATAAATGCACTGGTAAATTTAAAGACATTACTCCTGCCTCATATAAGGAAGATTATCCATTTTTAAAAGAAGCAGATTCGCTTGCTTTAAGTAACGCTCAATTAAATAGAAACACCGCTTTTAAGAATTTCTTTTCTCATAAATCAAGCTTCCCTAAGTTTAAAAGTAAAAGAAATAATCAAAGCTATACGACAAATAATCAAGGAAGTGTGAAATTTTCTTCTAACAATCGATATATCTCGATTCCTAAATGTTCAAGGATAAGAATAAAGAAGCATAGAGACTTTTATGGTGATATAAAATCTATCACTGTTAATAAAACCATAGATGAGAAGTATTACATTTCTTTACTTGTTGAAGAAAAAACTGAATCCATTAATCTTATGGATAATGCGATTGGTTTAGATTTAGGTATTAAGGATTTGATCGTTGATTCTAATGGAAACAAATATAAGAACCATAAGTATCTAACTAAATCTCAAAATAAATTAACTAAAGAGCAAAGAAAACTATCCCATATGGAAAAGGGTAGTAGTAATAGAAATAAACAGAGAATTAAAGTTGCAAGAATTCATCGTCACATCAATAACCAAAGAAACGATTATCTCCACAAACTTTCAAAGAAGATCATCGATGAAAACCAAATCATTTGTATCGAAGATTTGAAAGTGAAGAACATGGAACAAAACCATAAACTGGCTAGAAGTATCATTGATGCCTCTTGGTCTAAATTTGTTTCTATGCTCTTATATAAGGCTAGTTGGTATGGGAATACGATTATTAAAGTTCCTACTAATTACGCTTCTAGTCAATTATGTTCTTTATGTGGATATCAAAATAAAGAGACGAAAAATCTCAAAATAAGAAAATGGACCTGTCCTAAATGTGGATCGGTCCATGATAGAGATTGTAACGCTGCAAAAAATATTCTAAGTAAGGGAATTGAAATGTTTACAAAGGATGGGACACATCCGGATAGCTTGTTTATGCTTGGCTCGTTAGAGTCATCGAGCAAGAAGCCCCCACTTCTTTAAGTAGTGGGAGTTTTGTAACTTGAAATACTAAATTCCGTTTATAGAATTAAAATTTTGTTTGAAAGATT
>JAEDNC010000063.1 GCA_016302705.1 Bacilli bacterium
AATCCTCCGCTAATAATGAATATAACTATTGCTATCACTGCAAGGTGAAGTGGATAGAATAGATAGCTCCCGTACTGGAACCATTTTGCATTATATCCTCTCTTTCCATTATAAAGCAAAATTAATGCACCAGAAATTATTGCTAATAGTTGAGTGTCTACTGACCAGAAGACTCCTGCAGGCCAAATATATTTCATCGCATAATATAATCCAGAGACTACCATTAAGATAGCGAACGAAATAACGTTAACAATAATTCGATAGTCACCATTAGCTTCATAAATATCTTTTTCAATGCCTGTATATTTTTCTATTCCTTTAATGTATGCATCTGCGATTGCATACGCATAGTAGAATCCAATGCCTAAGACTAGGGAGAACCAATCATATTGCATAGTGATGAATTCTGGGAACCAAAGGATATTGATGTTTGGATGAGAAGTTTCATATCCTTTGACCACAAAGGAAACAATAGAAAATGCTAGTGGAAGTAGTGTAATACATTTCTTCCATATTTCTTTACTTCTAAGTAGATATATTGATATAGCAACTAAGCTAAGATCAATAAAGATATTTCCTGCTCTTAATAGGCTATAAGTATATTGCCTAACTGGAGTATATTGCATAACAATGAAGGCAATACTAATTAAGCCTGCCATAGCGCCTAATCTAATTAAGTAACCCTTAAAGTTTTTAGTGTGAATTACTCCTTCAACAATCATAAAGACAAATAAAGGCAAAGCAAGTCTTCCAATGCATCTAAAAGCATTCGATAATTCATAGATGAAATCATTATATGGATACATCATTGGTAAAACCATGCCAACGTGGTCTATAGCCATGGTAATCAACGCAACTATTTTTAATATAAAAGAGGAAAGAAACGTTAACTTTCTCATTTAATTAAAACCCTCACAATAATATTAACGATGACAGCGTATAAATTGTTACTCACGTGAGCGATTAAAGACGCTCCAAAACCAAATTTGTCATATAAAAAAGTAAAGATAAATCCACTCACAACATAGCTTGGTAAATTTACTAATTCATTCCAAATATTGCCTTTGAATCTAAAGTGAATTAAAGCAAATACAATAATCGTAACTATGTAAGCTAATACCTTATTAACTTTATTAACAGAAGAGAATAATCCGACACGATATGCAAGTTCTTCACATAATGGTCCAACAAAGCCTAAGATAAGAACTGACCAGACTGGATAAAGGTCAATAACGCTTCTAACCGATGACTCATTTTGATTAACAGAATAGTCATAGAATAGGTTAACAATACTCGTATAAAATATTTCAAAAGTAACAATTGCAACTGCTCCCGCAATTCCAAACACATATGGTTTCCAGCTCTTAAATGCTGGGAGAAATTTAGGAAGATCTAAAACGATTATTGAAAACATCAAAACAAACAAGATTGCATAACTCACTAAATTGATTACGGCGTTAAGTTCAGTATCTTCATAAGCGTTTATCACACAAGCTCCAAAGATAAGCGCGATGAGGTGTAATCCGCCAATACAAAGGACAAATAAAACAAGTCTTTTCCAGAGAGGAATGTCTGGAATAGCGCCTTCAGGCATGCTTAATAAGTCACGACTAAGTGAGTCTTTATTAACTGTTTTTTCTTTTTCGGATAACATTCTCTTTATTTTCCTTAGGAAAAATAATACACTAAAAATTAGATTATTAGTAGTCAATTTGAGTATGAATGAATTTACTGTAAAAGAAGAAGTCTTTGGATTAGTGGAAGTTTTGAAATCGAAATTTACTGCATTTGTTTTTCCGACTTCCTCAGTTGAAGATTTCAAAATTCGTTTAGAACAAATTAGAAAAGCAAACCCAAAAGCAAAACATATTGTTTATGCATATCGAATTGGTCCTAATTCAAAGTCTACAGATGACCGCGAACCTAAAGGAACAGCAGGTCGTCCTTTGTTAGAATTACTCACGAAGAAGAACCTTAACAATACTGCAATTATTGTTGTGAGATATTACGGTGGCACTCAATTAGGTGCTTCTCGACTACTTAGAACATATGTTTCTAGTGCGGTTGAGGCTATTAATAAGGCTGAATTAGTTATTTTATAAGGAGCAAAAATATGGCAGATTGTGATCATAATTGTGACGGATGCCCTTCCGCTGGTAACTGCGGTGAGCAAAAAATCCAAAAAGCAAAAATGAACGAGCTATCAAACGTTAAAAAAGTGGTAGCGGTTCTTTCTGGCAAAGGTGGCGTTGGTAAATCTTTTATCACCTCTTATTTAGCAGTCTCTTTAGCGAGAAAAGGCTATAAAGTTGGTATTCTTGATGCTGATGTTACTGGGCCAAGCATTCCAAAAGCATTCGGTGTTACCGAAAAGGCTTATGGAGAAAATAACTTAATCTACCCACTTAAAACAAAAACAGGCATTAGAATTATGTCTGCAAACTGTTTACTCGATGACGACAGTGAACCAATTATTTGGAGAGGTGTCCTTTTAGGAAATCTTGTCAAGCAATTCTATGAAGATGTTTTATGGGGCGAATTAGATTATTTATTAATCGATATGCCACCAGGAACTGGTGATATCGCTTTAACAACATTCCAAATGATTCCTATTGATGAATTAATCATTGTTACTTCTCCACAAGATTTAGTGTCAATGGTGGTCACTAAAGCGATTAAGATGGCAAGAATGATGAATATCAAAGTTTTGGGAGTTGTTGAAAATATGTCCTATCTCGTTTGTCCAAAATGCGATGAACATATTAAGGTGTTTGGAGATTCTCATCTTGATGAATTCTCTAAGAAACTCGACTTTAAAGTTTTAGGAAAACTCCCAATTGTTTCAGAAAACGCAACTAAAGTAGATTCTGGAAAAGTTGAAGATATTCAATTATCAGAATTTGAATCAATTACTGAATCAATTCTTTAAGGAGAACAAGCATGAGTGAATTTGAATTAAGAAGAAGAAAATTGTTTGACATTCTTCCAGAGAATTCCGTTTCTCTTCTCTTTTCTGGTGTTTCTAAAATTAGAAGCGAAGATGATTATTACTTATTCTTTGCAAATAGAAATTTCTTCTATTTAACCGGAATCGAACAAGAACATTCAGCGTTAATGTTTGTTAAATGCCCAGGGGAGAAAAAGGTTTATCTTTTCCTTGATGACCATGATGAAGTCAAAGAAAGATGGACTGGCAAAAGATTATCTTTTGAAGAAGCGAGTGAAATCTCTTCTTTAACTAATGTCTATTCTTCCTCAACTTTTGATTCGATGTTAGAGATGGCTTTAGCGGCCACTGATAATGCTTATGGCAAGATTGATAAGCTATTAATTGATCTTTCTGATGAAATTAAAATTTCAAAGAACACATCCACTCAAGTATATGCTAACGAATTAAAAGAAAAATATCCATCTCTTGAGATTCAAAATATCTATCCATTAATCGTTGATTTAAGAACTGTTAAATCCGAATACGAGATTAAAGAATTAGAAGAAGCAATTAACGCAACTAATACTGGCATTAATGACCTTCTTGCTAACTACGAAGTTGGAATGCGTGAACACGAATTAAGTGACCGCTTTGAATATTTCGGTAGAACTCATAATCGTCGTAAGCTTTCTTTTGAAACTATTATCGCTAGTGGAAAAGATGCAACAATTATGCATCATCCAATTGCTCAACAAGAAGGCGTCCTTAAGGATGGAGATTTAATTCTCTTTGATTTAGGTTATCGTTCTAATGGTTATTGCGCAGATATTTCACGTACTTATCCAATTAATGGCAAATTTAGTGATTTGCAAAGAAAAGTATATGAGGCTGTATTAAACACCAACAAAGCAGTTATTGAGTACATAAAGCCAGGCTTAACCATCGCGGATTTACAGGCCTTTGCAATTGAAAACCTTAAAAAAGAATCAATGAGATTAGGTTTAATCAAAAACGAAGAAGAAATTGCGAAATATTATATTCATAATGTCTCACATTTCTTAGGTTTAGATACTCATGATGTCGGAGAACGTTCTCGTCCACTTAAACCAGGAAATGTCGTGACTGTTGAACCTGGATTATATTTCCCAGAATTAAATATTGGAGTGAGAATCGAAGATGATGTCCTAGTCACAGAAACAGGTTCACGCAACCTTTCTAGAGGTATTAAAAAAGAAATCGATGATGTCGAAAGACTTTTGAAGAATAGAAAATACTAATCACAAAAGGATGAATTGAAATGGAAAAATTTATTTTATCAATCGACCAAGGAACAACATCAACACGTGCTTTATTAATCGATAAAAAAGGTGTTGTTGTGAACATGGTCCAAGAAGAAATCGACTGCTTATTCCCACATTCTGGCTGGGTAGAAGTTGACGCTCTTGCGATTTGGGTTAGTGTCATTAATGTTGTTAACGCTGTTTTGGTTAAACAAAACATTTCTTGGGATAGCATCGACTCTATTGGCATTACTAACCAAAGAGAAACAACAGTTGTTTGGGATAAGAAA
>JAEDNC010000064.1 GCA_016302705.1 Bacilli bacterium
CCATCAAGCATATTTGACCAAAGAAGCATTAAATAATATCGCTAATACGACAATAGAAAATATTTTAAATTATCAATCGGTATCAACTTCACAAAATGAAATTTGTTATCATTGTGGAAACATTGAAAATTGTAAGAAGAATAAAAAATTAAAATGTTTCTAAAACAAGATAATTGATTATTTAACTAAACAAAAAATATCCTATCATCAAATAGGATATTTTTGCTAAATATTAATTATTTAATTAATAAGAATGATTGATAACAGCGATATGCTTCAAATAAATCCGCTTTAGAAACGATTTCCATTGGAGCGTGCATGTTAAAGACTGGTAAACCAGCGTCAATAACATTCATATTGTAATTACCTAAGATATAGGCGATTGTTCCTCCCCCACCTTGGTCAACTTTACCAAGTTCGGCGTTTTGCCAGTTAACATTAGCGTCGTCCATAACTTTTCTAATCCAAGCATAATATTCTGGGTTAGCATCGTTAGAACCGCTCTTACCTCTACTGCCAGTGTATTTATTAAATACAAGACCATAAGCGAAATAAGCAGCGTTATTTGGATCAGAAACACTTGGGAAAAGTGGATCAAATCCGGCAGAGACATCACTAGAAAGCATTTTAGAATTTTCCATGGTGAGTCTAGCTTTCCATAGAGCGTCACTTTCTCCAGAGAGTTCGATTAATTTAGCAATCGCGTTTTCAAAGAAACGTGATTGAGCGCCAGTGGCACCGACTGAGCCAATTTCTTCTTTATCCACTAAGATGCAGCAAGAAGTATATTCTGGTTTATCGACATCAAGAAGGGCCATAAGTGAAGTATAAGCACACACTCTATCATCGTGTCCATAGCCCGCTACCATTGAACGGTCTAGACCATAGTCTCTAGCTTTTCCAGCTGGAACAACTTCGATTTCAGCAGAGACAAAGTCTTCTTCTTCAACACCGTATTTGTCTTTGAGGAGTTTTAGAACATATGCCTTAGTGGCGTTCTTTTCTTCTCCTTCAAGTGGTCTATTACCAAGAGTGACATCAAGGTTTTCACCTTCGATGACTTTCGCAGCTGGTTTAGTTAATTGATCAGCGGATAAGTGAATAAGTAAATCAGAAATACCAACTACTGGGTCATTTTCATCTTCACCGACATGAAGTTCAACTGTCTTACCATTTTTAAGACAAATTACTCCATGCAAGGCTAATGGGATAGTAACCCATTGATATTTTTTAATTCCGCCATAATAATGAGTGTCCGCTAAAACGAATTCGTTTTTCTCATAAAATGGGTGTTCTTTTAAATCCATTCTTGGGGAATCGATATGTGCTCCTAAGATTCTTAAGCCTTCAGCGATTTTCTTTTCACCGATAACAAAGGCACAGACATTTTTATTTTTATTAACAAAATAAACTTTGTCTCCTGGAGCAACTTTCTTTAAAGTATCAATATTTTTGAAACCTTTTGCCTCAAGTCTTTTGACAGCTTCTTTAACAGCAAGTCTTTCTGTTTTGCTTGCTGAAAGGAATTCTTTATATCCTTCCGCAAAATTCATTACTTCTTTTTCAAGAGTGGCATCGTATTTTTTCCAAGCATTTTTACGATACATATATTAAAACCTCCTATTTTTCACCACTGATAATTTCCGCTAAACCACCTAGAGACGTTTCTTTATATTTAGCGTTCATATCTAGACCAGTCTTATACATGGTCTTTACTGAATCATCATAACTGACATGGATGTCATCATCAGGAATGATGACTGCTAATTTTACAGCGTTTATCGCTTTAATTGCAAATAAAGCGCATCTTTCTACACAAGGAATTTGTACATACCCCTTAACTGGGTCACAAGTTAAGCCTAAAGAATGTTCTAAAGCAATCTCTGCGGATTGAACAATATCCACGGTTGATTTATCAAAACAATAGGCAATTAAAGCTGCTCCCATAGAACACGCTACTCCAATTTCAGCTTGGCAACCTGCTTCAGCTCCGCTAACGGAAGCGTTCATCTTACAAACTATACCGAATAAGCCAGCAACCATAAGTCCTTCGATGATTTTTTCATCTGATAGATTAGCGCTTCTAAGATATTCGATACATCCTGGAATAACTCCAGCACTGCCGCATGTAGGAGCGGTACAAATAATACCTCCACTAGCATTTTCTTCAGCAACAGCATAGGCTGCTACTGCTGCTTTCATGGCATTGCCTTTAATACCTTCAGTTCCGTTATTCATTGCCTCATGCATTTCTTTAGCTTTTCTTCTAACTTTTAAAGAACCTGGAAGATACCCTTCTGCTTTTAGTCCTCTCTCTTTAGCGGCCTCCATGACTTTCAATACTTTTTTAAAGTATTCTTTAATATCTTTATCTTCATACATTGAGACATATTCATATAAAGAGATTTTATGTTCTAAGCAATAATTCATGATATCCGTCATATATTGATGAGGATATATTTCTCCTACTGCTTTATTATCGATATTATCGGCGTGGAGTATAGAACCTCCTCCTATGGAGATAACATTTTCAATGTATCTTGATTTTTTAGTAGTAACATCAAACTTCATGGTGTTTGGATGTCTAGTATGTGTTTTTTCATCAAAGATGATTTCATGATCAATACCTTTTAAAGTCATATCGATAATGTAATCAGTTAAGTGACCTTTTCCGGTTAACGCTAAAGAGCCGTATAAAGTGACAACCACTTTGGTGATATCTTGGTATTTGTTAAGAATATATTCACACGCAAAATGTGGTCCCATCGTATGTGAAGAAGAAGGACCATGTCCGATAATAAATATTTCTTTAATTGATCTTAATCCCATGAATTTATACTCCATAAAATGCGACTCTTTTTAGAATCGCATTTGTTTAATTAATAAATTTATTTATTAGGTCTTGAGAGTACACGACTTTTGTGCCTTTAACCACTGAGTTGACAATAAAGACGTTAGAGCCAATAACTGAATTCTCTTCAATTACTGTTTCTCCTCCTAAAATAGAGGCTCCTGAATATATCACAACATTATCTTTAATAGTTGGATGTCTTTTAACATTTTGTAAATCTCTTCCCTCTTTCAAAGAAAGAGCACCTAAAGTTACTCCGTGATACATCTTAACATAGTTACCAATCTCGCTAGTTTGTCCAATCACTATTCCTGTTCCATGATCAATAAAAAATGGAACACCAATTTTACAACCTGGATGAATATCAATACCAGTTTCACTATGAGCGAGTTCGGTAATTAATCTAGGAACATATGGAACCGCTAAATCATAAATGATATGAGCGATACGGTAATAAGTAATTGCTAAAAAGCCAGGGTAAGTAATAACTATTTCATCTTTAGATTCACTAGCAGGATCACTTTCATAGAAAAAATCTAAATCTTGAAGAAGCTTTCCCTTAAGAGTGTCTAATTCTTTAATAAACTCATCAGATGTATATTTGCAAATATATCTTTTATACATTTTTTTCATGAGTTTAATTTTCTTGGAAAGATATTCTTCTTCACTGACAGTTATTTTTTCAAAATAACCTGGGAAAAGAAAAGTTCTCACAAGGTCAACAAACTTTGCAACTTCTTTCCTTCTTGGGAAGGTGTCAAAACAAGTTTCTAATTTCTTTTCCATAAATGTGTAGCCGTATGCATATATTATATGTGAGCAAAAAGAAACCGCAAACAAAACGATAAAAAGAAGTTATAATATTAATGAGGAATACATGTTATGAATAAACAAGACACCAAACTTTTAAGTGCGAATGGCTATTCGCTTTCGTTAACCGTTTTTCCAGCTCAAAAAGCAAAGGCAAATATAATGTTTGTCCATGGAATGGAAGAACATAAAGAAAGATATATTGCGTTTGCATCTTTCTTACAAGAACACGGATATAACGTTATTACTAGTGATTTAAGAGGACATGGAAAAGATGCACCACAGTTATCACACATCGCTGATAAAGATGGGGATAAACTTATCGTCCAAGATCAACAAGCAATAACGAAATATATTGAGACTACTTTCCCAGATTTGCCACTTTATATTTTTGCCCACTCTATGGGATCGATTATCACTAGAGTCTTACTTCAAAATGATTCAAAAAAATATCAAAAAGTAGCATTAAGTGGATATGTTAATCCTAATCCTGCAAGTGGAGTTGGTTTAGGTTTAACTAGATTAATTAAAACCTTTAAAAAACCAACAGATCACTCTAAATTAATCAACGATTTAGCGGTTGGCCAATTTAGTAAAGCTATTAAAGATAGAAAGACAGAATTAGATTGGATTTCATATAATGAAGATAATGTTAATAAATATATTGAAGACCCTCTATGTGGAGCTGAATTCACTATAGCGAGCTTTGAAACATTATTCTCATTATTAAATCAAATGGGAAAAGTTAAATTATATAAAGATGTAAATAATAATTTATCGATCAATCGACATTCCTGTCGG
>JAEDNC010000065.1 GCA_016302705.1 Bacilli bacterium
CATCAGCAGTTGAAAGAGGAGCCGCAGCGGCTAAAAAAGCATCAGAAGCAGCAGAAAAAGAAATCGACATTATCGCGATTGATATTCTTAATAAAATTAAGAATAGATATCAGGTATATGATCCAAAAACTAAAGCATCTAGAGAATGTAGCTTTAAAGACTTCGCTATTATCATTGACCGTGGTGGTTCTTTTGATGAATATCGTCGTAAATTTTCAGCTTATAACATTCCTTTAAAAGTTGAATCTAAAGAGGCTTTATTTAAGAGCGATGTTGCTCTTGTAATTAAAAATTTAATTAAAATGCTTCATTATTCATTAATCAATAAATATGAAAGTGAATATAAACATGCCTATTTTAGTGTTGCTCGTTCATTCTTATTTGAATATCGAGACGACACTTTATATGACATCCATGTGAACAATACTTATCTCAACGAAATATTTGCCCAAAAGATTGAACTAATTAAAGAGTCATTAAGATATGCATCTATTAAGGATGTCCTACTAAAACTTTATGAAGAATTTGATATATATTCCGCGATTAGTAAAATCACTCAATATTATCCAAATGTTCATAAATTAGAGCGCCTAATCACCTTATCAGAATCGATGGACACTTTAGGGTATACTCTAGAAGATTTTGTTACATATTTTGATGACTTAAATGCGATGGATCAAGACATTGATTATAGCGATAGTGATTCTCAAGAAGACTCTGTGACTTTAATTAATATCCATAAGTCCAAAGGACTTGAATATAGCATTATCTATTATCCTGGACTTACTAAAGAATTCAATCGACAAGATTTATTAACTAGCTATCTTATCTCTAATACTTATGGAGCGGTTATCCCAGGGGTGAATGTTGAAAATAGTTCTTTATTCATCCACCTCATTAAAGAGGAATTAAAGAAAGAAGATTTTGAAGAAAAGATCCGACTCCTTTATGTTGCGATTACTAGAGCTAAAGAAAAGATAATTTTCGTTAATGGACATAAGGATAAAGGAGATAGATTAGTCAAACCAATTGCGAGCAAAAACATGCAAGAAATCCTCCAAATTACTAATGTGTTAGAAAAATATGACGCTTATTATTCAGATAAATTAGTAAAAGTAGTGGCCACCGAAAAAGAGGAACCGGTTGATAAAATTACAATTAAGCAAATTAAAATTCCATATAAAGAAAGAGTTCGTTTAAGAGCAAGTAAATCTATAAACGAAGAAATAGACCCTGATTTATTAGACTTTGGCACTGAACTACATGCTTATTTAGAAAATTTTAATTTAGACACTAAATCTTTAGATTACGTTAAAAATAGACAAATGAAGAAATGCGTATATAATGTTATGCATTCATCTCTATTTGATGGAGTAAAAAATAAAGATGTGCTCCATGAATATCGTTTCTTTGATGAAGAAAGTGGTATCGAAGGATATATCGATGCTTTAATTCTTAAAGAAAATGAAATTGATATCGTTGATTTCAAACTCAAAAATGTTGATGAAAAAGAATACGATCGACAACTTAGGATTTATAAATCTTTCTTAGTAAGACAAACCAAGTTACCAATCAAGATGTATTTATTAGCGGCCATGACAGGAGAAATTAGGGAAGTAAAAGATGAGTAATTTATTCACAAAAGAACAATTTAAAAACATCATCTCAAGATTAGAAAAGACTTATTTAGGCGAAGTCGATTTTCTCTATGACATTTATGAAGGCGTTTCTACCGGAATCGAAGAAATGGGAAAAACCAATAACTTCATTGGCCAAGTCAATATCAACCCAATCGAACTAATTTGTTATATCCTTGGAGAATTTGCCTATTCCACAAGTGGATTAAGCGAAGAATCCTTAAATAAATTTAAAGAAAATGAAAAGATTGTTGAATCAATGATTAATGTTATCGCTGATAAATATCTATCTCTTTCTTTATATAACCACAACGAAGAAAAACTCACGAATAGATATCTTCCTCCAATATCTTCACTAGATTTATATTTAAATCTAATGCTTAATATTGTTTCTAGATATAATCAAAATAATCCAAAGAGCACACTTATTGTCGATTTATTAACGAAATCTGTCTCGATTGCTAGATGTACATTGTCGTTATTGTGCGATGGATATGAAACTGAAGCTCTAACAATGTGGAGAACACTTCACGAATGTGAATGTATTTTAATCCTATTAGATAAATATAAAGATATAGCGATTAATGCTTATCTTAAACATATGCAATATGGTCTGGTCTATAAAGACGCTCTTATTGATAAAGAAAAACAAAACGAACTATTCTTACAGCTTAAATCTGAAATGAATGAAATCGGATTAAAGAGCAAGGATATGAAAAAATATATTGAATATGGTTGGATGCTTTCCATTCCAGAATCAAAAGATATTCAAGATTTCAAGCTTAACTTCCGTGACGGTTTAGAAACTTTAGCGGGTCTTCATCAATATTCACAAATCTATATGACTAGTAGCGAGATTCTCCATAGTACTCCATTACTTATCTATAGCAACAAAAAATATTTTTATTCCTTAAGCATCCTTAATCTATACGAATCATTCTTCAGAATTGAAAAAGTATTCAGTTCCCTATTCTTTGCAACAGTAGGGGACGAAGAGAAGAATCGTTATCTCGCAATGAGGAAATTATATTACTCGCAACTAATTAACATTCATGCTCGCGAGATGGCTGTATTCCAAAAGATTAAAAAAGCAAAATAAAAAGATTCCATCATAAGATGGAACCTTTTTTTCTTTGAATTTTGATATTACACGTCTGCGTAACAAGATCCGCCGATGAATTCTCTTAAGATGGAATTGCATGGGACCCATTTGTCTTCCATGTCGTTGAAAAATTTGAGCATTCTAATCAATCTTTCAGCAACTGGGAAGTATGGGCTTTCTTGTTCGATAGCTTGAAGTAGTGGCATCGCGTATTTCTTCATAACTGATAACTCTTCTGGGAGATAAGAGTTAAAGACATAGTTAGCGCCTTCTTGTGTGCGGTAAATCCATTTAAATTCACCTTTACGTACACTTGCCCACATGGACATTGTCTCTAACGCGCTTGAACCTCTGAATTGATAGTCACGAACGATTCTTCTTAATAATCTTAAGTCAGTAAGACTTAATGGATTGTGGTTATCGATATTGATTTGAGCTTGTGGTGCGATAAAGATTTTGAATTTTTGGTGTTGTGGAATGGATTCGGTCATTCTATCGTTGAGGGCGTGAATGCCTTCAATAATGATTGGTTGATTTTCAGGGACTCTGAGTTTACGTCCTGGAACACGATGACCAACTTTGAAGTCGAATTTTGGTAATTGAACTTCTTCTCCAGCGATGAGGTCCGCCATATTTTGATTGAATAATTCAATATCCAAAGCTTCAACTGATTCTAAATCTGGATCGCCATTTTCATCTTTTGGAGCGTTTTCTCTACTTAAATAGTAATCATCCATAGAAATTCTAATTGGATCAATACCACGGGAGAGTAATTCGATTCTTAATCTGTTTGCGAAGGTTGTTTTTCCGCTTGAGGAAGGACCTGCGATACAAATCAAACGAATATTTTCAATATCTCCTTCGATGAGTTCGCCTAATTCGCATAATTGACGATTGTGTCTTTGTTCACCTAATGTGATGACATCGATATCTCCATCGCATTCAATACGGTGGTTGATGTTAACGATGCTATCAAATCTAGTGGCAACAGCCCATTCATGGGCTCTTTTTAATGTTTTTCCGAATATTGGTGAATCTTCAAATACTGGAATTTCACCTTTAAGTTCTTCTCTTGGATATTGGATTAACACGCCTGGGTGATAGTATCTAATCTTCCATTTGTTAATGTATCCAGTTGATGGAACCATACGGTTGTACATGTAGTTCTTATAACCATTGCAATCGTATAAGTGACATGTTTTTTCAGGACGATAATCTAAGATTTCTAGTTTATCGGTAAATCCTTCTTTTTCTAAAATTTTTCTAGCTTCCTCTTTGGATAGAATTGATCTCACGAGAGGATAGTCAGCAGCAATAATTCGATCCATCTCTTCTTTTAATTCTTTTACAAGAGTGTTATTGGCAACAACGCCTGGTGTAAGAATTTGCATAAATACGGCTCTAGAGATGTTATAGGAGAATCTAACACTAACTTCTGGGTGGATGTTATGCATTGCCATAGCCACTAAGAATCTCAAGGATGCTTCATAAGTTTGTTTAGCATCACGGTCTTTTGTGGTTAGTGGGACAACGACTGCATCCTTTTCCAAAATATATGTAAGTTCTCTCACTCGATTATTGACATAGGCACAAACGATATTCTTGTCTCCGCCAACGACATCAAGCACGCTGACAGGCTTTGAATATGTAGTTTTT
>JAEDNC010000066.1 GCA_016302705.1 Bacilli bacterium
AAAGTTGGAAGAATTGTCAACCTTCCTAAAGGAACTGCTGAAAATGGAGCAACATATATCCACGCGGGTATGTTCTATGTAAGAGCCTTATTCCAAATGAATGAAGGCAAATTAGCGTTTGATCAAATCTATAAGCTCATCCCAATCACTCATAAAAAAATCACCACCTCCCCATTTGTTATGCCTAATTCATATGGAGATAATAAAGAACTCGGAATCGATGGAGAAAGTATGTCTGATTGGTATACAGGTAGTAGTAATACATTACTAAAAGCTATTATCTTTGATATGTTTGGTATCAAACCTCAAATTGGAGATGTTTTAGAAATTAATCCAACAGACTATTTCCCAAGTGATGAAGTTAACATCTCTCTTCCAATCAAAGGAAAGACTGTCACTGTTAAATATCAAAACAAGCATTCAAGCGAAAGAAAAATTTACGTTAATAATGTCTTACTTGAAGGCCATAACGTAAATCTTAAGAAATATAGAAATAAAGTAACAATCAATGTTATTGATTAAATTTCTTCTTATAAACGAATAACACTGCTAATAAGGTAGAAGCAAAAACAACAACAATAGAAATGATGAGAGTAGTCTCATTATTTTTTATTGAAGAATTAATAAGATTAGACGCGTAGTTACCGCTATTACCCCAATAAGATAATAAATAAGCATATCCGCTCGCATAACTTTGGCTGAAGTGTTTCATTTGTTCACTTGCTAATAAGTTAAGTTCTTCGTTAGTAAGTTCGGAATATTGATGCGCTAAATAAGTTCTAGTGTCCATATCCGCATTACATAAAGCAGTATCTAACTTATCTTTAAAATTTTGATAGTTATTAATGATGACACTATCGAGAAGGTATGGATCTGAATTATTACCTTTATTGCCAATAATAGCAAATCTTATTGTCTCACCAGTTAAAACACCACTACTAACTCTAAAATAGTATCTAAAAGGCGAAGAACCACTAGTTAAGGCTGAACAACTAACAGAAGAGAAAACTCCCCAAGAAGCCCCGTTATTTAATGAATAAAGCAAGATTATAGTTCTTCCGCCTATTCCAGAATAAGAATATAAATCAATTTCGATATCTTTGAAGTTATCAATATCAAATTCCATCATCGCACAGGCTAACTCATCAGTATCACCATAAGTAGAAGCAAGAGCTTGTTTAAGCGGATAATATGGACTACCACTTGTAGAAGTCATAACTATGTTAGTTGGCTTCATCGCAATCGTATTAACATCACTCTTTACATAATATTTGCAAGAAGAGAATCTCCAATTTTGATTAATGTTATTATTTGGAGCTATAACTCTTTCAGTGTTCACATTATCTGAAGTTTGTCCGTTATTCTTAGTGAAGAAAGAATAACTAGTTGCGTTAGGAACTACTTCTTCCTCTTCTTCACTATATTTCAAAGAAATATTATCAACAAAGAATCCAAAATCATTTGATTCTGAATCGCAAGAAATCTTAATTGTCTTTTTACCCTCAGGAATACTTAACTCTTGAGAGAAAGTTGTCCATTCGTTTCTACTCGCTAAAGTGCCGGTTGCTAAGATTTCTACTCCATCGGCGTATGCTCTAGCGGAACCATATCCACGATAATTAAATGAATAAACTAACTTTTTAATACCACGAATATTTGGATTGATATATCTAAGATAAGAATTACCTGTGTGGTTTTCTCCAGAAATCTTAATTCCATATGACCCATTAGATTCATTAATGTCATAACTATGAGAAACATTGACGTCTCCGCTAATCTCAAAGTGATCTTCTAAACCATATTTAAAATCACCATGAGGAACAAATTCTATTTTTGGAGAAGCTGTTACTGTACGGTAATACTCTTCATATGTGCCTAATCCATCAGGAATATTAACGTTTGTTTGATTCTTAAATGGAGTGTACTTGAAATAATCAAGTTCCATAAAAGATTTATCAAAATTAGGAATACCACAGAAAGAAGATCTTCCAGGAACCCAAACACCTAAAGTCACTCTTCCAACGTTATTAGAAATTTGATCTGGATTATCCCAGCTACCGATAAGGACTTCATCAACAAACCATTTCACCATCTTTGTGTTATTTGAGTAATACCACTCTAAACAATATGTATGGAATTTATTGTCGTTTAAATAGACTGGGGCTGCCACTCTTTGACTCTTATAAGTATCTTCTGTTTTATATGTTGTACATATAATTTGATTGAAATATAAATCGTCTTTATCTCCACCATCAACATATGTTGGAAGTTCAAAATCCATTTCGTTATAGTTAGCGCCGCCACTTTCTCCATAATTAAATGTCCAGAAAGCAGTACAGACGCCTTCCATAGGGGCTACTTTAAATCTTGCTTCAAATCGGCCAGGACCATAGACGTCTCTGCTTTTGATACATCCACCAGTTCTAGTGCCATCTCTTGAATACACTCTTCCGCCACCAGTAATGTCATCGTGCGCGTATCCATACCAATCATCTAAATCATAATCAAAATCATTATCTTTATAATAATCGCCTAAAGCACGGAATAAGACTGTCTTATCGGTGGAATTATAATAAACGTTTTCAGGAACTACTCCACTATTACGTGAAATATCACTATTACCCCATGCTTTTTTAGAGATAACCCAATTATCCATTGAAATACCATTAGAAAAATCATCATAGAAGACATTATTTGTATCTAATTCTTCTCCTGGTTCCACTCCAATATTATCCATTTCAGTTGAAATTGCATTAGCCTCAAAATATTTGGTTTCTTGAAGCGTAATTAATGAAGTAAACGCTCCAATAGCAAGTCCAAGAGCAGGGATAATTAATAGTGCTTTCTTTTTCATTTTATTTCTCGCTAACGATGTTTTGTACCTTGTCGATATATTGTTTTAATTCTTCAATTAACTTTTTGGCGATATCTGCATCTTTGAATTCAGCAAATAATCTAAATGCTGGTTCGGTGCCACTTAATCTAAGTAGTAACCATTGTCTATCATCAAATAAAATCTTTAAGTTTCTGCCGAAGATTTTTACATCATTATGTTGAATAGAAAGTTCAGGTAAGTTATTAGACATATATTGGAGAACTTTTTCTGCATCAACATCTAAAGCGATAAAATCTTCAAAGAATGAATAGTTATAATCCACGCTTTGTTTAAGCTCTTTAATAATCTTACTGACTGGTTTATTCATCTTAATAACCATCTCTAAGAATAGGGCTCCTGAAAAAGTTGCATCTTTTCCATAGATGTAGCCTCTCATAGTAAGTCCACCAGAAGATTCTCCGCCTAATAAAGCGTTATGTTCATCCATGCCGTGGGTGATGTTTTTAAATCCAACATCAACTTCATGACATTTATAACCTAATGACTCCGCTACTAAGTCAACTAAAACTGAAGTAGCACAGTTTTTAACGATATCTCCTTTATAGTCTCTTTGAGTAATTAAATACCAATAGATTGCCGCTAATATTTCGTTTGCGGAAACATAATTTCCTTTTTCGTCGATAACACCAAGTCTATCTCCGTCACTATCAGTGGCCATACCTAAGTCATATTCTTGGTTAACTACTGTTTCGGAGAATTCTCCAATTAAAGCTTCTTTAGTAGGATTTGGTAAGTTGAATCCAAAGAAGGCATCATGTTCTTCATTCATAATTGTGAATTGATGGATATGGAGTTTTTCCGCTAAAGGTTTAAGACCAATAACACCAACGCCATTCATGTTGTTATAAAGAACTCTTAATTTATTTTTAGTCACGCCTGGATCGATAAACGATTTGATGTGAGATAAATAGCTTCCTAAATTATCAAAGTCTTCAAGTAAGTCAGCTTTTCTAGCCATTCTTTCATTCATTACTTTGATATCTTTAACTTCGCCTATCTTCTTTTCAACTAACGAGGTAAAGTTAACATCTGCATCATATCCACCAAAGGTGAATACTTTAATACCATTAAAATAGTATGGGTTATGACTTGCTGTCATCATTACACCATAGTAGTTTCTCATATCTCTAGTAGTCGACATAACCGTTGGGGTTGGGACACTATGAGTGATTAAAAAACATTTAATCTTATTGCCATTTAAAACTTCGACAAACCATTTCGCAGCGAAATCACTCATAAAGCGATTATCATATCCGACAATGATTGGTCGATCTTGTTGATTATTTTCAATAATAATGTTGGCTATTGCTTGAGCGATATATTGGATATTCTCTTTGTTGAAGTCATCTCCAATCACTCCTCTAAAGCCACCTGTGCCAAATTGAATCTTACTCTTCATATTCATTTTTTCACTTTCCTAAAAAACTACATTTATATATTACCATTCAATTAAATAATTGAAAATACAAAACGAGAATATTTACAAAAT
>JAEDNC010000005.1 GCA_016302705.1 Bacilli bacterium
GAGGGAGATAACCTAACGCTCTAGTGAGATTTCTCACTATCGGCATACTTAATGAATCGCTATATCCAAGGATATTAATTCTTCTAGAAAAGAAGAACACCAACGCTTGAAGTTTAAAAACATCACTAATAGAGACATGGTTAGAATAAAAGAAAGCTCCTTGACCTTTAATAGCCTTTAGATTCTTTCTATTTTTGATACGTATTCCATGGAATATACAGAAAAGCGCTAATATTGGTTTAGCTATTCCATGATATAAAATGCCTGAGATGATGTTATTAAAGAAATTGGTTCTTTTATATTTATATCCTTCTGGTACAGGGGGACGAGATAAACCAACTTCATTAAAATCATCACGAAGTTCATCTTTATAATAGGCAACTTTGGTCTTTTTTACTTCTTTGAAATTCATAGTTATTTATTAAGTAAGTCCTTATTTGTGATTTGTCCAGTGTGTTTAATTCTTGTCCAAGTTGTTCTCTTTTTTGGATGGAATGCTCCATCAAAGAAAGCGAAAACAAATTCATAGAAGAAGAACATATAAGTAAGAACACCAATAATCTTATTTTTGGTTGTTAAATTAATTCTGTCGTTAGCGCGAAGTATGGTAATAAACGCTGGCAAAACAAAGCTGAGATAAATAAGCAAAAATTGGAATGCAGCAATACCAAATAAGAAACCATAATGTTCTGGTCCAACATAAAAAGTCGCGATAGATCCAAAGACTAAATTGATAATTGCAGAAATCCCCATAACACAGTTAAAGATAGCAAATGGGATAAGTCCAACATTGAATTCAAATCTCATGAATGATTGCATTTGTGAAGAATGGTAGTCATGTTGCACTCCCACTCCTTTTAAGAAATCTCTTCTTTGAAAATATCCATATAACCATCTAACGTGTTGAGCGTGAACTGTCTTAAATTCTGGAGATTGTTCATCATAGAAGCACACGAGTGGGTAATAACGCATATAGATGTCATGATAATAACAATATGTGGTGAGTTGGATATCTTCAGTCATACCAGTGAAAATCCATCCACCAGCGTCTTTAATAATATCGTCATCAACAAAGTAACCTGTTCCCATTAATGTTGCTTTATGGAAAAGGAATGTTCTTCCTTTGGAAGTAACATCATTCATATAGGCAAACATGACACTTGATCCAACTGTTAACCAGTTAGTGTTTGCATTAGTGAAGTTTCTAAATCCTAAACCAACTTTAACACCTGTTTGTCTAAGGTCGTTCATGATTTCTAAATATGTAGGCTCTAAGACGTTATCTGCATCAAAAATCATATAGGAATCATATTGAATGTTATTTCGCCAGAAATAATCAATACACTCTTGGATAGCAAATCCTTTTGTTCTTCTTCCATCCATTAAGCGATCTCTCACAAAATATTTGAAACCATATTTTTGAACGATTTCAACTGTTGGATCGTTTTCTTTTTCAACGATTGCGTAAACTTCAAAACTATCGCGTGGATATGTTTGATTTTTTAAACTCTCTAAGATATGTTCAATAACTTTGCTTTCATTTCTTGCTGCAATTAAAATTGCAAATTTGGTTAATTTATCACTATGAGGAACTGGTTCGACCTTTTTAGCGGAAACGCTCCAGAAACACAAGTAATAAATAGATAAGCACAAAACAAAAACAATCATTACCGCAGTAAGCGCTGTCATTATTAGTGTGATTAAATCATAGTTAATATTCATATATTAAATAGTATACACGATTGAATTTATAATTAAGTTAATCTTTTTTAGGGTGCTTGAAAAAGTCGCGGTAAATCACCGCATATAAAGAAGTGACAAATCCTGCTAATAGGTAGCCAGCAATGATATCACTTAACCAATGTCTTCCACTTAAGAATCTAACAAATCCTTCTAAAAGGACTAAAAATACAATTAAAACAATTGTCAAAATTCTAAGAGTTCTCTTTTCAATTGGAATCATATCGATAGCGGTTAATGTACTACAAATATAGAAAACTGTAGCAACAAACACGTGAGTGGATGGATAAGATGGTTTTAATTTATCTTCCACCATAGGTGAATAGTTAATTCTTACTACTTCAAAGGCAAAATATAAGATAACGGCAGTAACATAAGTTGCAAAGAGAATGTAATATCTTCTATCAACTGCTTTAAAGGATTTGTTTTTGATGATTTGGAAAATCGTAACTCCAGTAAAACCAATAACAAATGCGAAAGAGAGATATAAAACAATATCACTAATTGTTTTTGCAAAATCAGATTTATTAAGCGACTCTGCCCAATCCCGAGCAACACTATTCATCGAATAGAAGCCAATATAGTAATTGAGATCAGAAGTTCCAACTGAAATATATTGAACATCAACTGTCTTAACTAAGACTGTAAAGATAACAAATAATATAAGAATCGAGATTGGTGCTAACCAATATAAGTATTTTTTCACAAAAGAAAACCCTAATATATTAACTCACATAACGCGTTTGTACGCAAGAGTTATATTAGGGTTGATTAATTATTTAATCAAATTAAGGTCTGCATGTATAGCAATCAAGCTTATCAAGCATATTTTTTCCACTTGGGAAGACATAACTATTAATTTTGTTAAATGCTGTATTAACAGTGCTATCAAAATCGGTCTTATTTGGATCGATATCGAGGACTGCAATGTCAGCTTTGACTCCAAGATGGATATTTAAGTCAATATCAAGATTGGCGTAGAGTCTAGTTAAATATGTGACCCCACCCACTTCGGAAGCATAAATGCTTGCTTCTAAAGTATTGAGTTGAGTAATACCGGTAATAGCATTTAAGTTAAGACCGATATCCCATCTATTAGCGGATTCAGAATATTTAAAGCCAGTCGATGTTAATGCGTTTGGATAATCGCCTGGTTGCTTCTCTTCACCTTGAGGTTCAAATCCACCGAGGTCATTAGTAATATAGGACTTTTTAATGTCGAGCATACCAGTTAATAAGTAATAGAGTAAATTATCACCCTTAATGAAGTTCTTACTTGTGGAACGATATGTGTGGATTTTGGTGTAACCAACCCATGGATCAGTAGTCTTTCTAATTGTGAAGTAACCACCAACATCATCGGTTTTGTTTGGATCACCATCTTTATATGTCTCAAATGTTATTTCACTCTTAATGTCGGTAGATAATAAACTATCTTGGACAAATACAGAGAAATTAGGAACGTTTTCGATAACTCCATAAACTTTGACATAAGAATTCTTAACAACTATGTGGAACATAATTGGGAATGTATCAATGTTAAGCGAACCAATAGATAAAGAGATGTCTGCTTTTAACTTGAAGTAACCAAGTTTTGTAGTGTTAAGACCAAATTGTAATAAAGTCTTAATAGAGGCAAAAGAGATAAAGTCATTATTGGTTAAGTTTGAAGGAATTGGAGTTTTAGCGTTTTCGTTAAAGTCTTGTAATGTGAGTTTAAGATTTAACCATTTTCTACTATCTTCTTTTCCTGCTTCTGGAGAATCGCCTAAGATTAAGTCTTTGAGTTCAATAGAATCAATAACTTTGTTATCAAGAGAAGCAAAGTTCACTCTTAATTCAATATCACTCTCTAAGGAGAAGATATCTCCAGCAACAACAATCTTAATCATCTTGCCGTTATCATATTGTTTGATTTCTTTAAGTAAATCGTTAGCGGTAAGTCTTAAGTAATTCTTATCTTCGATTGCTTTTGCAATTGTTCCAAAACCAAGGAGTTCTAAGATTGGATCAATAAACTTAGAATATCTTTCATCATCTTTATTATCATTTATAAATGTTTTGATAACATCAACGATATCTAAGACAGATTGAATGTCAATTGTACCTTTGATGTTTGTACTAGCGTTAACATCACCATAGATGAATTTCGCGTTATTTTGTGTTCTATCTACGGATTTGTCATCAACATCAAGAGCGATCTTGTGGCTATACCACACTTGATCAGCGTGATATTTATATTGATCAATTGTTAAATTACCAAAACCAAATTTAGTGTTGTAATCAAATTGACCTTGTCCATTGATATGTAAGCCAAGGTTCTGATAGTCACGTAAATCACCAGTTAAGGCAAATCCGGATTGTTTAGTCTTTAAGATATTACTTACTTGATCAAACACAGTTGGTAAGAAATCAAGCGAATCATAAGTCGCAGCCTCTTCTTCAGACATAACGATATCTTGATAGGTATCGTTTGTTAAATCAAAGTTGATATTAAGACCACCGACTTGAACATCTTTAATAGAAACGGCTAACACTTTGTGTTCTTCTGGATGATTTGGGTCGAGATTCTCATCAAAATAAGAATCATAAGAATCAAGCACTAAATCAATTTTCGCGTCATCTCCTAAGCCTAAACTTGAGAGGTTTAATCCAACATAGATTTTTTCTCCATCATTTTTAAGAGTTTCAAGAACATCCAAGATTCCAGAATAATCTCCTTCTTTGATGCTTGTGATAAGTTCGCTATCAGTAATCGCGTTGAATGTATTAGCTAAGCTAGACATGTCAACACCATCACCTAATGATTTGATTTCATTTGGTAATTCATTAAGAATCCAGTTAAAGGTTTCGGTTTCAACTTTAGCCTTTAAAACAGACTTCTTAACTTGGTTACTATCTTCTTGTTCATTGAATTTGATATAGCCACTATTATTGAGATATTTAACATCTAAGTTAGAGTATTCAACATTATTTTGACCAATGATTTTTAGATTTATTCCAAGTTTGATACCATTGAGTATCTTTTTTAAGGTAGTCTCTTCTTTTTCGTTGTTTTCAGTGTCGTTTCTTCTAACTCTACTAGAGATTTCATCAAAGTTTGGTTGATCTTCTGGGTTATATGGATCAGGAATTTCCACCGCCCACGAAGATAAATCAATTAATTCAGAAGCATCTAAGTTGATGTCTCCTTTAATTGTACCAATTTCACTAACAGCACTTTTAAGGCCAGTGTTTTCATCAATTCTTCCACCATTAGATAAATCTAAGTTGAAAGATAATGACATCTTTTGGTTTTCATCTGCTAAAAAATTAGCAAGCTTTTTAATCCATCCTTTATAGCTGATGATTTCGACGTAATTAACGTTAGCGTCGTAATATTTATATAAAGGATCATCTGGTTTATAAACAGTTAATGGTTTAACTTCAAAATCAATTGCACCAGAAATAGTGAAATTATTAAAAGAGATAGTTCCTAAATCTACACGCTTTAAATCATAGTTTTCAGCGGTCAAGATAGTGATGTTAATAAAATTATCTTGTACTTCGGTAACTGCTGGTGTGGTTTCTGTAGCAGGAGTCACCACGACTTCCTTTTTTATGTTGATTTCTAAGTCAAACTTCCAATCACCATTAGGTAATTGTTCTTCTTCAGAATTAATCGCTGGAGCATTATCACCAGTGATTTTACCAAGGATAGAGTTAATATCCATCTTTTCGACAAGTTCATTACAAACGCTTTGAAATTTAGCGATTGGGTCAATTCCTAATCCTCCTTCTTCAACGGAAGCAAGGAATAAACTTTCAATAACTTCTCCTAATTCGTCAAATCCAGTTGAACTGCATTTAAGTCTTAAATCTTTTAATCCAAAATAGGCAGTTTTATCAGTGTAAGTGACCAGTAAAGGCAATATTCTACCGTTATAGTCAATGTTTGCATTTAGACTTAAGTCTAAATCAGATAAACTTCTAATAACTAAATCTAATTCTGCATCAAGGTTGATGTTATTTGTTCTTGTTGCTTCGTTTGATGTTTTAAAACTAATGTTGAAGTTATCAAAATCAGCGTGAATTCCATTGCAACCTTGTTCTGGATATGAAGAGATTCTGTTAACGAATTGTTGGAAGTGTGTTTCTTCAAAGTCATCATCGTTTTGTTTAAAAGATAAATTAACGGTTCTAACTTTGTTAGGCGTTAAGACATATCCGCCTAATAATGTGCCTGCGAACGCTAGAATGCCAGTTCCGATTTTGGCACATAATTTTCCAAATTTCTTTTTGTCCATTTTAGTTTTCTCCTTTCAATGAATAATTAAGTGGGGTGTTGTATTTGGGGATTTCCATATATTCGTTCGCGTAATAACTATAGTTAATCGTGTTATGAATATTGACAGTAATTCCCATTGATGCGGAATATTCCTCATCCACAAGTGCGTGTTTGAGCATCATATTTTTATCGAATGTATATGTATGCTTTGAGTACTTGAAGGATGGCAACCTATCAAGGTTAGAAATACTTTTCATTTGTACCTTATAATAATAAGTTGCGATATCGGGGTTGAGATTGAGTGTTACTTCGATCTTGTCGCTACTTTTTTTGATTTCAGTTCCATCTGCTAATACTGATTTGTTTGAGATTAGGTAGATAAACATTTCATCAAGCGTTTTTCCTGAAAGATTCTTATAGTCTTCTTTGGTGTAGACTTTTCCATTCTCTGAGAAATTCGCTACTTCAGCACTAGTTGGTTTACCAAGATAAAGGGTGATATCACCATCTTTTCCATCTTGAATAGCTCTATTAGCAACGCCAACCATGCTTGATTTAGACATTGATTCTTCAAAATATCGATCTCCGTTTTTGATTTGGAAGTTTCTAATTGTTTGTGCAACAACAGTAGACGCTAATCCGGTGCCAATAGAATAAGAGTTTTCACAACTTCTATATTTCTCTAGTCCAATAGCAACTAATTCTGCAGCTGAATATTTGCCGTTTGGATTTTGATTATATTGTTGTAAAAGGGCTGCTCCATCAGCGCGGAATTCTTCTGGGTTGAATCCGGTGTAGTCAATTACTTCTTGTCCGAAGATTGATTTACCGATTATTCCAGTTGTCGTACCTGCTGTACCAGCGATACCAATAATCAATATGTAAGTTAGGACTGATCTATTCATTCATTTCTCCCGGCGGATATTATATATACGTGTAAATACATATGTGCTCTAAAGATTTCGGACAAATTCTGAGAATTGAGAATTTACTCCCAGAATTTGAGAGTTTTTGCAAAAAGTACGGTCTCTTTGGTGGTTTAAAACTCTAATTATGGGTTGATAATTGTTTAAAAATTAGTAAAATAAGAGCATGGAAAAGTTAAACAAAATTATTGGTTCGAACCTCACGTTCCTTAGAAAAAAAGCTGGGTTAACCCAACTCGAATTTGGCGAAAAGTTCTCATATTCAGATAAAACTGTATCTCGTTGGGAACAAGGGGATGTTATTCCTAGTGTTGAAGTTTTAAAAGATATCGCAGATTTCTATGGTGTATCAGTTGACTTTATTTTGAAAGAACATAAATCAGAAGAAGACTTTTCTTCTATTGTTAAAAAAACACCATACGCTGCTAATAAGATTTTACTTATTATCTTGGTGTGTACTATTATCGTTTCCGTATGCGTGACGATTTATGTAGCTTCTATTTATAACTTAGGAACCACTGATCCTAACGTTAATCGTTGGTGGTCTGTATTTTTATGGGCTATTCCGCTTTCTTCTCTTATCGTAGCCTACATGACAAAGAAGATATTTAATTCTTCCAAGATCTTCATTATTTGTATTTCCGTATTTATTTGGACAATACTTATAGCAGCCTTCTTCTCCTTCTTATATAAAGGAGTTTACTGGTACTTATTCTTTATTGGAATTCCGGTTCAGGCAGCTTTAATCATGTATTTATATATGAAGAGATAATAAAATCCGCAAAGCGGATTTTATTTTAATTTATTTTAATTAGGCGGTTTTTATAAGAGTGACTGTCATTTCATCTTCAGTTACACTATTGAATGTAACTTCCCAGCCTAATGCCTTTTTGTTATTGAGTCTAGTTCCATTAACAAATTGTTTTCTAAATTGTTTAACTGAGAAACTATCTCCAGTATAGAACAAGCTATCCTCACCAATAATTGTTGTGGCAGAATATTCTTCATTCACATCATTTTTAATGAGTTCTAATTCGTTATAGTAAGCATTGCCGCCATAAGTAAAAGCGGTATCGCCATTATTGTTATTTGTCGCATGATATAAGATATGCGATGATCCTGGATTTTTTGCTTCATTAACAATCGCATCAATTTTATTTGTTCTAGTGTTAACTGAAATTAATCTACCGTCAACATGCCACACTCTAACACCTGCTCTAGATGGACCTAACGGGCCTCTATTGTTATAAAAATGCTCTGAATCAAATTGATTCAAACCTGTTGGTGTATATAATTCAAGAATTATATATTCATCAAATGGTGAACCGATATAATTTGGTGAAAGAATAATAATTTCTCCACCTTCTTCAACTGGTTTAACAGTAATTGAAGTAGTTCTATTAGGAACAAGAGCGTCAACCCAACCTAACGCTAAACGAGAATATGGGTCATGTCCTCCAACGTTAAAGTCTTGCATAGAAAAGCCGCCTGCCGCGCAAGAAACATGATCATAATCATAATAATCATAAATGCCGAAAACGTGTCCCATTTCATGGATATATGTATGTGTATCAAGATTACAATATCTTGTATCACCGTTTCCGTATTCGCTTAAGCCAGTTCTATCAACAGCTTTTTCAGGAGAATACATAAAGTCATAACTTGCCCAAAAGAAGACGTTTGGTACTGGATTTTTCTTTAGAGCAAATGTTTTTCCTAACCAAAAAGTATAGGCCCACATATTGCTTCTATCATATTTACCAGCTGCTTGATAATCAGGAGCTGCATAAATAAGGATTACTCCATCGATATATCCGTTTTGATCTTTGTCAAAATCGGTTAATGCAGAAACTTTATAAGTTTCTTTATACCATTTAACTGCGTCATAAACTAAGGTATTTGTATTATCACCATTAGTGTAGAAATCAGAAGATGGTTTGCCGCATTCATACCAACTAGACACTGTCGCGTCTAAATTAAGTCTTCCAAAGGAATCTTTAGAGTAATAGGAGCAAACACTTTCCCAACCAGTTTCTTCAGAAGTACCGATAAAAGCAGTCTCAATATCGTTTCTAACATTGTCTTTATTTGCAATATAAGTATTAGAATCAGTAAACCAGACAGGAATAACTAATAATTTACTTTCCCCTAAACTCGGAGAAGTTGACATATAACCACTATATTTGGCAAAATCAGCAAAGGTATAAATAGTGTCTACTTTTTGATAATCAGGAAGAGAAGCGTTTGGATCACATCCAACCAAAAACATAGAAATGAATGGAATTACTAATAGTTGTTTTAGTTTCATAAACACTCCTCCTTTTATGTTTGGTTGTAATTATATGTAATATATAAACCTCTTGCAACAAAAAAACTTGTTTATGTTTATTTCATAAACAAGTATGAAAATCTTTTGTTCGTGTCATCGGTTCAAAAAAAAGTGCCGCCTAGGCACTCAATTTTCAATTGTGGTGGCCTAGGACGGGATTGAACCGCCGACACGGAGATTTTCAGTCTCCTGCTCTACCAACTGAGCTACCAGGCCACTAAATGCAATTTTTACACACTTTAAATAAAAAAGAGTGGCGGACCAGACGGGAATCGAACCCGCGATCTTCTCCGTGACAGGGAGACATGTTAACCGCTACACCACTGGTCCTTTTTGCCTATATATTATTACAAGAACTCTACATGTAAATCAAGCAATTTCTCAAAAAAATATTATTTTATCGTATTTTCCATAATATATTTATATATTAATAGGCAAAACAAAAAAGAGAAGATGATTTCGTCCTCCCTCTCAAATTTATTATAAGAAGGCAATTAGCTTAATCAATAATGAATTTATATTTTTATAATAGTTGTGCGAAAACTTTCATAATCGCACATAAAAATCCAGTGAAAACACTAATCTCAGCTTTTTCTTTGCTGACTAGTTCGCTATGGTCATAGCAATCAATTAAATCATTCTCGACTTCTTTGACTGCTTCATCATCAATAAAGATTGCTCCACATTCGAAATGATGAATTAAGCTACGATAATCCATATTAATTGTGCCAACAAAGGCAATCTTGCCATCAACAACAATAGATTTTTGATGATTAAATCCTTCGTTATACGTATAGACTTTGATACCAGCTTTAATTAATTCTTTAAAATATGAAGTCGCTAATTTATATACCGCTCCTTTATCAGGAATGCCTGGAAGAAGGATTCTCACATCAATTCCACGATATCCTGCTCTTATAATAGAAGATTTTAGATTTTCTGTAGGAATGAAATAAGGCGTACAAATATAGACGCGTTCTTTCGCGTTTTCAATCATATTGACAAAGGTTGCTTCTCCTGCTTCTTGAGCAATAAATGGGGCTGGTCCATCTCCAAAAGGAGTTACCAAAGCATTCTCTTTATATTTTTGATAATCATAGATTAAATATTTATCGTAGTCTGATAATTGGTTTTGACATAAATCAAACATCGATAAAAAGAGGAATATTAAATTCTTAATTGCTGGACCTTCAATTTTAATCATCGCATCTTTCCAATAGCCAAATTTCACGATGTCGTTAGCGTATTCATCAGCGAGATTCATTCCTCCAGTAAACGCTTCTTTATGATCGATAATTGCAATCTTTCGATGATCGCGGTTATTAAAAATGCCAGAAAGTAGAGGAATAAACGGATTAAATCTATAACATTTAATACCTTCTTTTCTTAATTGATTTGGGTAAATACTATGGAGTAGACCAGTGCATCCTATATCATCGTAAAGTAAACGCACTTCAACACCTTCCTTGGCTTTTTTAACTAAGACATCATGGATTTGAGTCCACTCCTTGCCTCGATCAATGATAAAAAATTCAAGGAAAATAAACTCTTTTGCGCTTTTTAATTCCTCAATAAAGTGTGGGAACCATTCTTCTCCACTTTTATAATAGGAAACTTTGTTTCCATAAGTTGGAGTGCTTTTCATCGCATGAGCAAGATATTCAAATGGTGTCTTATATGGATTGTCGCTCTTTTTTAATAACTCTAAATCAAGTGAGTCTTGTGGGAAATACTCTAAAGAGAGTTTATTGACACTTTTTACGATTTTCTTATATTTTGGCTTTAAGCCGTGGTTTGCAAAGAAGGCGTATAGTAAAGAACCTACCAAAGGTAAGGCCAAAACAACAATGACCCATGGCATTTTCATATCCGCTGTTCCTTTACGGTTAATAACAAGCATGAAAACAATTATGTGAATCAAAGCAAATTCAATAACAAATGGCCACCAGGCTTGAATCATAAAGACCGCTAAGGCAATAATTGCCCCAATTTGAATCAAGATTAAAAGAAGCATTAATGCCATTCTAGAGAATATTTTTTTCAAAATCTTGATAAACGCCATCTTAAGAAACCTAACAACAATTCTAATTCTTTAAGTGTAAATTTTAATAGCAAAATTCTATTTCTTGTCGATAAGATAGACTCTTACTTCAAATGGTTGAAGAGCTTTCTCGTGTTTCTCATAATTTGTAATTTTAATATCTGAATCACATAAGCGTTCTAGATATTTAAATTTTCTTGGTTTGTTTGAGAAGCTAGAGATGACCACTACTTTTTCGTCTTCATTTTCTCTAACATAAGCAAAAATATGTGGATTATTGATCGCAATCATCTTAAATGATCCGTCAGTGATAACTTGGTGTTCTTTTTTAAACTTAATCATTTCTTGGTAGAAATAATAAAGTGAGTTTTTATCTTCTAGAGCGTTTTTAACATTAACGATGTCTTTATCTTTATTAAGTCTAATCCAAGGTTCTATATTGGAGAAACCGCCGAATTCACTATTATCCCAAATCATTGGGGTTCTTGCGTTGTCTCGAGAAACATCATAGATGATTTGTTGCATTTTCTTCTTTGGTAAAGGCATCTTATCTAAGATTCCTTTGATATTGTGTGATTCAACATCTTTAATTTCATCCATAGATTTAAAATGAGCATTTCTCATTCCAATCTCTTGCCCTTGGTAAATAAATGGAGTTCCTTTTAGGAAGAAGTAAGTGGCCCCTAAAGCTTTTGAAGAGTTGATATTCCCTTCAACTGTTCCAAATCTTCCCACGCTTCTTCTTTGGTCATGGTTCTCTATAAATAAAGAATTCCATCCTTTTCCCTCCAAAGAAACTTGTTGTTTATTAAGTCTATTCTTAAATCTAGTTAGTTTGAATTTTCTATAGAAATATTTCACTCCTCCGATATTATCTGAATCAGTGTGAGAGAAATTAAAAATCATATCTAGTTCTTCTCTAGCAGGATCAGTGAGACTAATATTCACTTTTGAAGTCGCCATTACTGCTTCTCCAACAGTCATGCAGTCATAATTAGCGTAAACATCTCTATAGAGTTCGTGGAGATATTCGTGTAAACGTGGTCCGTTAATAAAAGCGTCACTTCCAGTTAAAGCAGGTTTTGGAAATCTTGATTTGAAATCTTGTTTCTTGCTGATGAGATTAATAACATCACATCTAAAGCCATCTACTCCTAAGTCTAACCAAAATCTTAAGATATTTTTAATATCTTCTCTTAGCTTTGGATTTTCCCAATTTAAATCAGGTTGTTCTTTAGTGAACAAATGGAGATACCATTCATCGGTTCCTTCAATTCTTGTCCACGCTCCTTCACCGAAAAAGCCTTTCCAGTTATTAGGAGGTTTCTTTCCGTTTTTCTTTCCTTTTCTAATATAGTAATAATCTCGATATGGAGAATTCTTATCTTTAATAGCATCGATAAACCACTTGTGTTTATCAGAAGTGTGATTCACAACAAGATCCATAATGAGGCGAATTCCTCTTTTATGCATCTCCGCAATCATTTTTTTGCAATCGTTCATATTGCCAAAAGGTGGATAGATATCAGTGTAATTAGAAATATCGTATCCATTATCTTTTTGAGGAGAATCATAGATTGGAGATAACCATACACAGTTAACTCCGAGCTCTTTTAAATAATCTAGTTTAGAGATAATTCCGTTAATATCCCCTAAACCATCGTTGTTAGTGTCGCAGAAACTACGTGGATAAATTTGGTATATGACTGCGTTTTTATACCAGTTTGTGTGTTTGTTATTCATATTTCTCCTCGATTAAGTATAACCTACTACCAAAGTCTCTCAAAATTCTAACTGATTCGTTAATTCCAGTTGCAGACCATTCAGGAGTTAAAATAACTCCACTTCCATTAAGTGCACTTCCGCTAACTTCGTAATGATCTTTTTCGCTTGGCATAGTAACAAACTTACTAGCGATATCAACAATCTTCCCGTTTGGATTAACGTGAATTGGTAAAATCATATTTATTAGTCCGCCAAATTCTTTGATGTTATGTAAAACTTCTACGTTATTAACTGTGTAGAATTTATTTTGATCTAATTCATGAGTAGCCAAGATGCTTTCTTTTGGAAGCATAGATTGAAGTGAGGCAAATTCTCCAACAATGCATTTGGTTTTTTCTTTGTTAGATACTTGCCACATAATATGTCCATTACTGGAATGGAGTTCAAAGAATTCACCATATTGGAATATGTCACGATATTTCTTATAGACTTCAATTAAGGCTTTGCATCTTTGTTTTTCAAATTTATTGAGTTCTGAGAAATTTAACTCATATCCAAGAACTCCAAAAGAGGCAACATTATATCTTGTGTCAATTGAGATTTCTCTTAATGTTTGATGATTATGTGAACAAGAAACATGGTTAGAGATTGTGGATAAAGGATAACCATATAAATAGCCTCTTTGAATTATTAATCTTTCATGCGCATCAGTGTTGTCGCTACTCCAGATTTGAGGCATATATGAAAGGATACCTAAATCAAAACGGTTTCCTCCGCTCGCGCATCCTTCAAATAAGACATGAGGATATTTCTCTGTTAATGTTCTTATTACGCGATATAAACCGAGAATATATCTATGATAAAATTCTCCTACATTTTCTTCATCAGGTAAATCTGACATATGTCGATTCATATCCCATTTCACATATTCAATATGAGCGTCATCTAAGATCTTTGAGATGTTTTCAATGATATAGTCTTGAACTTCTACTTTGCTTAAATTAAGGAGGAGTTCATGACGTGATAAAGATGGATTAAGTTTTGTTGACTTAATCGTCCATTCTGGATGGACACTATATAAATCGCTTTGAGGATTAACAGCTTCTGGTTCAAACCACAAACCGAATTTCATTCCGAGTTTGTTTACTTTCTTCGCTAATCCTTTTAAACCGCTTGGTAATTTCTTTTTATTGATGGAATAATCACCAAGTCCATGACTATCATCGTTTCTAGTAGAGAACCATCCATCATCTAAAACAAACAGTTCTGCCCCATATTCTTTTGCTTTTTTTGCAATATTAATAACTTTGGATTCGTTAAATTTGAAATAAGTTGCTTCCCAGTTATTAATGACTACAGGCCGAAGAGCCTCCTTCCACCTACTTGCGATCACATGTTCATTGACGAACTTGTGCATATTGCTTCTTGCTCCATTAATACCTTTGTTGGAGAAAGTAAAGACCGCATAAGGTGATTTAAATGATTCGTTTTCTTTTAATTCAAAATCAAAGCAAAATGGATTGATACCTGATTGAATTCTCACTAATCCATACGGGGTTAGTTCGACTTCAGATATATGGTTACCGCTATAAATGAGATTGAATATATAAACATCTCCGTTATCCAAAGATGCATCTTTATTCTTAATTAAGAATAATGGATTTACTTTATGCGAAGAGAATCCTGTTCTTGATTCATGGACAATTCTTCCAGGGGCAAGCATTTGGTTAACCTCATTCATTTCGTTAGACCAACCACCGACAAAGTTCTTTAATTCGAATTCACGGTTAATTAAATCTAATTGCATTGATAACGCTTTTAAGACATGGACTGGGGTTTTGTCTTTATTAATAATAACCATGTTTCTTGCAATGACATTAGAGTCAAAGAAAATAACATAATGGAGTTCAATTTCAATTTCGTTAGAGTTGTCTTCAAGATAAATAACTAATTCTTCGTCGTGATCATGTGGAGCAGGCAATTCTTCATTATCAAGTGGACTATTTTTAATCTCATATTTCTTGTAAGAAAAATCAAATGTGTAACCGCTTTTATCACTCTTGAGTAAGATTGGGGTACTTCTATAATCTCCTTTATGTGGGAAAGAGAATTCAAGAAGAGCGTTATCCATCGCTAATTGATCATTAATCTCTTCTTTATAGATTGTGGATGTCCCTTTCATGATTGAAGTTTTTTGCTTAATCGCCGAAATATCAAAATCTTTAATCTCAATTCTTTGACCGAAATAGTCGTGTAAAATTAGCCCTGTCTTATCGACATGAAAAACATAGGATAAGTCTTGTGTGTTTAAGATAAACACCTCACCATTTGAAATTGTCATAGTTATTAATCTCCGAAATTATTATATAATAATTACGAGGTTTAACAAAAATAAATGAAAACATCATTAAATTTTTCTTGGAAATTTGTTCCAGATTTTCAAAGCGCATATCTTAAGAAATTCCCTGAAAAATATCAGGAAGTTAATATCCCTCATAACGCTTTTGAGGTTCCATATAATTACTTTAATGAAAACGATTATCAAAAGGTTGTGACCTATGAAAAAGTCTTTGATATCGAAAATTATAATAAAAATAGAAGATATTTTGTCCGCTTCGATGGCTTTATGGTTCAAGCCCATATCTATTTTAATAATGAAGACTTAGGGAATCATATTTCCGTCTATAATCCAGTAGAGATTGAAATTAGTAAATTTGCTAAAGAAAAAGATAACCATTTAATCGTGGTGTTAGACACTAGAGAAGATAAAGATATCCCTCCTTTTGGATTCGCTTTAGATTACGTCACTTATTCAGGAATCTACCGAGAAGTCTATCTTGTTAGCGAACCTCAAACTTATCTAAGAAATATCTATGTTCATGGAGACTCTAAAGGTAATATCGACATTATCTATGATAAGGTCGGTAATGATGAAATAAATATAAAACATCGCTTATTAAAAGATGACATAGTCATCTATGAAACCAATAAAGATCAATTTAAAATTGATAACCCAGAATTATGGGATTTAGATCACCCAAACCTTTATACTTTAGAAACCTCAATCGAAGTTAATAACAAAAAAGAAACTTATAAGACTAGATTTGGCTTTAGAGATATCGAATTCACCAAACATGGTTTTTATCTAAACGGAGATAAAGTTAAGCTCGTTGGATTAAATCGTCATCAAGGTTATCCATATATTGGTTACGCTGCTAGTAAGAGCTTACAAGAAGATGACGCCAATATTTTAAAGTTTGAAGCTGGAGTAAACATTGTTAGAACAAGTCACTACCCGCAAAGTGAACATTTTTTGAATCGCTGTGATGAAATTGGCTTATTAACACTTAATGAAATACCTGGTTGGCAACACCTTGGAACAAGCGAAAAATGGAAAGAAACCTGCTTAAATAACACAAAATCGATGGTTTTGACTCAAAGAAATCATCCATCTTTAGTAGCGCATGGAGTCAGAGTAGACGAATCAGTTGATAATCATGACTTATATTCAAAAACTAATGAAATCGCTCATACACTAGATAAATATCGTCCAACTATCGGAGTAAGAAATTTCACTGATAGTGAGCTCTTAGAAGATATATACGGTTATAACGACTTCTCATGTAATAGTCTAAAAGTTGGTTTAACCCCAAAACCTATAAAAAGAGGAAATAAACCACTACTAATAACTGAATATATGGGACATATGGACCCATTAAGAAATCTTAGTGACGAACAAAGACGAATTGAAGTTGCTCTTAGACACGCAAAAGTTATTAACGATAACTATAAATATGATGAAGTATGTGGAGCAATTGGATGGTGTTTTGCAGACTACCATACCCATGTTGATTTTGGAAGTGGAGATCATATTTGCCCACATGGAGTTTTCGATTTATATCGAAATCCAAAATATTCCGCTTATATTTATGCTTCTCAACAAGATAAGACTCCAGTATTAAAAGTCTTATCAAATATGAAACCAGGAGATGCTCCTGCTGCAGTCTTTAATGACATATATGTCGCTACTAACTGTGACTATCTTGAATTATATAAAAATGATGAATTTGTGAAACGTTTTGAAGCAAACCATAAAATGTTTGAAAGCTTAAAGCATCCTCCAATTCTTTTAGATGATATTGTTGGAGAAACTTTTAAAGTGAGTAAATTCCCACCTAAAGCACGTAAAACGATGGCGTATATGCTCTCTTATGCTGCGATTCACGGATATGGACCTCAAATGCCATTAAGAATTAAGCTATATCTCGCTTATTCAATGATGAGATATAAAATCTCCTATACCGAACTAGTGGGATATTGGAATGAATATGTCGGCTCTTGGGGTGGAATGGCGAAAACTTATAAAGTTATCGGCTATAACTCGGTCCATCAAATAACTTTGATGTCTTAATTGAAAAGAATAAAGAAGAATTGATCAACGAAGATACCTATGACACTTTAAGGGTAAGAGTTAATCATGTTGATTTATTTAAAAACACACTTCAATATTCAACTCGAATTGTGAATATCAAAGTAAGTGGCCCTATTGAACTTGTTGGTCCAGAAAACCAAGTTCTTAATGGAGGTCAAATAAGTCTATATTTCAATTCCAAAAAAGAAAAAGGAACTGGTAAGATTATCCTTACTATTGATAACATAGTTAAGGAAATAACAGTTCCTGTTAAATAATAAATTATTTAATTAAATCTTTAATCACTTCACTCGCAAGGATTAAACCCATCGAGGAAGGGACAAATGAAGTAGAGCCGGTAATGGCTCTATTTCTTTCATTAAGCTCATTAACTTTAATTGGCTCTTCTTTTGAATAGACAACCTTTAAATGTTTGATGTCTCTCTTTTTTAATTCGTGACGAAGAATTTTTGCAAGTGGATCAACGCTTGTTTTATATATATCTGAGACTTCTAATCTAGTTGGGTCTAATTTATTTCCTGCCCCTAAAGCTGAAATAATTGGAACTCCTAATTTATTTGCTCTTACCACTAGCGAGATTTTTGCACTCATATTATCAACTGCATCGATGACATAATCATATTTACTTAAATCGAATTCTTCTTCGTTTTCTGGAAGATAGAATTTTTTATATGCTTCCACTACTAAGTCAGGATTGATATCTAATAGTCTTTCTTTTAATACTTCAACTTTGCTTTTTCCAATCGTGGAATGTAATGCCACTAATTGACGATTGATATTAGACACTTCTACGTCATCTTTATCGACGATAGTAATGTGACCAATTCCACTTCTTACAAGTGCTTCGGTAAGATGACCTCCAACTCCTCCAACACCAAAAACGATAACATTCGCTTTAGCGATCTTATCCATTTTCTCTTTAGAGAATAATAATTTAGTGCGGGAAAATTCTTCTTTCATACCTACAATTATTACATAGAAAAAAGAAGAAGTGTTAAACCTTCTTCTAATCTCCTAAGATTGTTGAGTCACTGAGCATTTCATCACTAGCGAGACTGAATTTCTCTAGCAAGTCTTCAATTGTCAGTTTCTTTTTTTCTTCTCCTTTAACATCAACAACAATTTTGCCTTTGCTCATCATGATAAGTCGATTTCCATATTTAATCGCATCTTTCATATTATGAGTA
>JAEDNC010000067.1 GCA_016302705.1 Bacilli bacterium
TGGGCTGGAATCCCGTTTTTAGGAATTAACACCCTGATTTGTTATAGAATACAGCAAGTTAAATTGTAATTTACTTAATTACTTCCCAGTAGCCAGTTTTATTTGACCCAACTCTTCTTATCATATTGAATTCAATCAACTTTTTTATAGCTCTATGAATAGTCATATCTGTTTTATCTAATTCTTGTGCAAGTTCACTTCTTTTAATACCTTTTTTCGAATCAATTAATGATAAAACATCTCTTTCAATCTCTACATATTCACCAGTTTCAAAGCCAGATACCGTTATTTTATTACTTTCCAATTTCCTTTTTTATCAGTTCCGATTCTTTCAATATATCCTTTTTCTTGTAACGCTTTTAAATATCTTTCTACAGTACGTTTCGATTTTTCAATATGACCAGATATTTTTTCAGCCGTCAAAGTAGGATCATTTAAAACCAAGCCAATAATGTTTTTCTCAATTTCATTAAGATTTACATCGACACTTACACCGACATTTACACCGACATTTATTGAATTCACCACTTCTTGATTAAATGGGATAGTGACAATTATATGATTATCACTTATGTCAAAAGCTTCACGACCATATTTTTCAATAATAATGGGTACACCATGACCGGTATGATCAACAATATCTAAATCAGAAAAAATTTTCATCAATCGAACATTTCTAGGTTTGCTTATACCTCTATAAAACTCTTCCAAGGATAATGTATGAGGTAACCCGCCATGTGATAATATCTCTATTCTATCTTTAAAAAATGAAACTTGAGGTTCAGTTATGCTCCAATCATTGTGAACAATCGCATTAACAATAGCTTCATTAACACTATCATAATCGAATAAATATGTATCAACTCTTGGTCTAACTGTAGTATTTGAGATACAAATGTTTTCAGCAGCGATTCTATTCATCAACTGTCTATACCCAAATATAATAGATTTATTTCCATAATCACTTCGTTGTGAAATTGACGCTTTGTTTAAACCATTGAATTTAACAAAAATCAAGGAATATCTATTATTATCGGATAGTAATTCTGCCATTACATTATACTCTCCATTATTGTTTACAAGTTTTAAATTAGACTCAAAAGTATCATCATTTAGCTTATATCCCATTTCTAAATATAAATTTTTTAATGTAAAAAAAGATAATGACTTAAGATTAATTGGCGAGGAAACTATCAAATCATCATCAAAAAATCGAAGTTTATATCTTTCGTTTATTTGCGATTCACTCATTTCTCTACAACTAGATCCAATTCTAATCATGCATCCGGTAGAAGAAAAACCATATTTTTTTATGCAATATAAAGGTGATATACCTTTTTTTACATTAATAACAATTACAGGAAGACCATCGTGTATTTCTAATTCAGTTTTAACTACATCAATTGCATTTGGCTCGATTTGAGTTGTAATTACGTCAGAAATGCTGAGAAGCACCTCATCAATTTTCTTTGCACCACAAACAGAACCATCATCATTTATTCCGATATATATTTTTCCACCATCAGCATTAATAAATGCAACAATTTCCTTGATAATTTGATCATTATATTTGGACTTAAGTTCAATCTTATTCGATTCAATCAACATAACAAACACCTCAACTTCTAAAAATATTATATCAAATAATACGACATAATATAAGAATTATGCGACATTTACACCGACATTTTTAAAATTTTTTGGCAAAAATCAATTCTTTTACGCCTTTATTGCGCCATAGATGAATGTTTTTTCTCAATTCTATCGTTTTTTTATAGGGCTATCGTTTTTTAATTGTTACCTTTCGTTTTTTATAGCAAGCAATCGTTTTTTTATAAATACTTCAAACACACAATAAAACGAGGTCGTTCGAATCTAAAACACCGTTTCAACTTTGCAAAAAACAAAAAAGGATTGAATAAATCAATCCTGTAAAATACATGATGGTGCCTCTTGCCAGAATCGAACTAGCGATTGATCCTTACCATGGATCCGTTATACCACTTAACTAAAAAGGCGCTAAGCATTATTTATGATAAATAAAAGGCCTATGTTTGTCAACAATAAATTACTAATGTTTTGTTATATTCCTTCTAGTGCAGGCTAGGGCAACTTACTTATAAATATTATATATTTATTCACCTTATAATTTATTGAAGAAGACCTCCCACTTTGGTAGAATAAGAGTGCTTAGAAAGTTATGTGCGTTTCCGACATGTTATTATAATGAAGCAGAATTTCTGATCGATGGTGTCGAAAACTAACCTTGAGTTAGGATCCTAAAGTCGTCAGTATGCGTCAGCCTTTGGAAAAAAGGGAATATGAGATACTTTCTAGGCAGTTTTTTTAGAAAGGTAATTCGATGAAATACGATGAACTTTGCGTAGCATGTCTACGTGCTATGTCAATTGATGGAACAAATAACGCGAAAAGTGGACACCCGGGTATGCCACTTTCTTCAGCTCCTATTGTCTACACTCTTTTTACTAGACATCTTATAGCTGATCCAACTCACCCAAACTGGATTAACAGGGATAGATTTGTCCTTTCAGCTGGACATGCTTCTATCCTTTTATATTCGATTCTTCATCTTTCTGGTTATAACATCTCTATAGATGATTTGAAGAATTTTAGAAAGTTAGGTTCTAAATGTCCAGGACATCCAGAATTTGGAAGAACTTCAGGTGTTGATGCTACTGCTGGTCCTCTTGGCCAGGGTATTGGTCAAGCTGTTGGTTTAGCTGTTGCTGAAACCATGCTTTCCAACATGTATTCTGAAGGAGATAAACTCTTTAACCACTACACCTATTGCTTATGTGGCGATGGTTGCTTAGAAGAAGGTATATCACAAGAAGCTATTTCCTATGCGGGAATGGAGCATCTTAACAAGTTGATTCTTATCTACGATTACAACAAGGTTACTTTAGATGGACCGCTTTCCGATTCCTCTATCGAAGATACTGCTTCTAGATTTATCGCCTGTGGCTGGAACGTATTAAGAGTCAAAGATGGTAATTCTATCGATATGATCGATCAAGCCATAACTAAAGCTAAGACCTCTCTTGATAAACCAACTTTAATTATCGTTGATACCATTATAGGTTATGGCGCTCCAAAACAAGGAACTAATAAAGTTCATGGATCACCAATCGGTTTTGAAGATGGCGAAAAAGCTAAAGATTTCTATAAATATAGCTATCCACCATTCGAAATTCCAGATGAAGTATATTTGACATTTAAATCTTCTATTTACGCTCGAGGAACTGAAGCTTTTAAGAAATATGTTAAAACTTTCGAAGAGTATCGTCTTAAATATGAAGATGAAGCTAAGTATCTTGAAAGAACTATTAACAACGATGTCTCTTCCTTACTACTTAAGAATGTCGATGACCTTAAGTTCGAGGAAAGTGAAGCTACAAGAGTTTCTTCAGGACACGCTTTGAATCTCTTCGCTTCCGAGGTGAAGAATCTAGTTGGTGGTTCAGCGGATGTCGCTTCTTCAGTTATGACTAAGATCAAAGATGAAGAGACTTACTTACAAACCTGTAGAAAGGGAAGAAATATGAATTTTGGCATCCGTGAATTTGGAATGGCCTCAATTCAAAACGGTATGCTTCTTCATGGAGGACTAAGAACCTATGTCGGTAGCTTCTTAGTTTTCTCAGATTATTTAAAACCAGCTATAAGAATGGCGGCTTTATCTCATCTTCCTGCTATCTACATCTTCACTCACGATTCGATTGCTTTAGGAGAGGATGGTCCAACCCATCAACCTATCGAACACTTAGCGATGTTACGTTCGATTCCAAATGTTAACGTCATCCGTCCATGCGATAGCAAAGAGACTTTTGCCGCTTGGAAGCTAGCTTTAGAATCGACTAAGACTCCTACCTGCTTGATTTTAACTAGACAAAAAGTTAAACAAGTTTATGGAACTAGCTATGAAGGAGTTAAAAAAGGTGGCTATATCATCTCCAAAGAAAAAGAGAATAACGAGTTTACAATTATTGCTTCAGGTAGCGAAGTTAACCTTGCTTTAGAGGTTCAAAGGCTCTTGCTTGAAGATGGTATCGATACAAGAGTAGTATCTCTTCCTTCGATGTATAACTTCGATAAGCTTGAAGAGTCTGAAAAAGAAGAGATTTTCGGAGCTTCTTATGAAAATAGAATCTCTATCGAGATGTTATCTTCCTTCGGTTGGCATAAGTACTCTAAGCACGTTTTCGGTATCGATACATTTGGAGATTCCGCTCCGATGAACGATGTCGTTAATTACTTCGGCTTCAACGCCTCAAATATCAAATATAAAAT
>JAEDNC010000068.1 GCA_016302705.1 Bacilli bacterium
TACCGCGTTAAATTGTGAGAAGACAATATTCCAAATTTCAATATAGCGATCATTTTCCATATCGTTTTTAAGCATTTCGATGCCTAAGTGTTTTGGATCGTATTTTTCACCTCTATCGAAATAGATTTCGGTATCTGGTCCACAAGGACCATCTCCGATTTCCCAGAAGTTTCCTTCTAATGGAATAAGGTGATCTTCTTTAACTCCAGCACTCATCCAGCATTTTCTTGTATCGTGATCATCTGGGAAATGGGTGATATATAAGAGTTCTGGATCAAATCCAAAATATTTATCGCTAGTTAAAAGTTCCCATGCCCATGGAATAACTTCGTTACGGAAATAATCTCCAATAGAGAAGTTACCAAGCATTTCAAAGAATGTATGGTGACGGTCAGTTTTTCCGACATTTTCAATATCATTAGTTCTAATACTCTTTTGAGCGTTAGTAATTCTTCTACTTGGTGGAACTTCACTTCCATCAAAATATTTCTTTAAAGCTGCAACACCTGCATTAATCCAAAGTAAAGTTGGATCATTTTTTGGAATAAGGGAACTACCTGGTTCGATATGGTGTCCTTTACTTTCAAAAAACTTAAGCCAAGTACTTCTAATCTCGCTACCTTTCATTTTTTTCATGCTTTTTTCCTCCAAACATATAAAAACGTTCCTTTATAGGAACGAATTGCTCCGCGATACCATCCTATTTCCTATCCATATTGGGATAGACTCTTAGTTAATAGTTATATCGTTAACTCTACGGTGGCATTACCCACTTGTCAGGGAGTGGCCCATTTATTTTCTATTACGTTATCTCAGCCTAGTAACGTTTCTCTTTGAATAGAAGAAATAAATTTCTTTCCCTCAATTTCACTAATAATATACATTATTCAATACATAAATCAAATAGTTTTAAAAAAAGGAGCCCATCAAATTGGGCAACCTTTAATTGATAATTATTTTTTTTCAAACATATCTTTAGGTGATCCACACCAAGGACACGTATATGTATCTGGAAGATCTTCGAACTTAGTGCCAGGAGCAATTCCGTTTTCAGGATCTCCAGCCTCTTCGTCGTAAACAAATCCACATGCAACACAAATATATTTCATATGCTTACTCCTTTCTTATTTGATTTCTTCAAAGTCAGCTGGTCCATGTTTACAAAGTGGACAGACGTAGTCTTCTGGGAGTTCATCTCCTTCATAAACATAACCACACACTTTGCAGACATAACCTTTTTTCTTTTCTGTTTGTGGTTTTGGTTTGACATTTGCTTGATAATAGTTATAAGTCATAGTCTCGACATTATTGATAACCTTACTTCCAGTAACTGAGCAAATGAACATTCCATGAGTGCCTAAATCAACATATTGATCAACTTTAAGAGAAATAACTGAATTAACATAGTTAGTTAAGACCGCTAAACCATTTGCGCTTCTTACAATTTCTTTACCTTCAAATTTATTCTTATCTCTACCAGAGACAAATCCATATTCTTGGAAGACGCTGAATGGAGCTTCAATATTTAAACAGTTAACATTGAGTTTTCCTGTCTTTTTGATAATATCATGAGAATAATTAAGCTTGTTGATATTGACCGCTACTCTAAGAGGAGTGTCAGTTAATTGAGTAACTGTGTTAACAATTAATCCATTATCTTTATCTCCGTCTCTAGAAGTGACAACATATAAACCATATCCAATCTTGAATAATGCTTTGCTATCAATTTCTGGATCCTTTTCTTCTTCAAGGTCTTTTTTTGCTTTATATTCTTCACTTAGTGAATCTGCTAAAGCTTTGATTTCTGCTTTGTTTGTATCAGTCATTGAAGATAAAATCTTCACTACTGGTGACATGAATTGAACATTTCTACATTTAGCGAGTTTTTCATTCATGGTTTTAGCAGCCAATGGAGCCCATGTTCCATTTTCAATTAAGCCAATTTTCTTGTTTTGGAAATTTCTTTCAACAAGATGAGCAATAAATGTATCCATGAATGGGAAGATACCTGCGTTATATGTGGTAGTTGCTAAAACAATCTTTCCATATCTAAATGCATCTTCGACACATTCCGCCATATCTTCTCTAGCTAAATCAGCAAGAACTACTTTAGGAGTTCCGTTTTTTTCTAATTCCTCTTTTAAAAGTTCGGCAGCAGCTTTAGTGTGTCCATATACTGAGGTATAGAAAATAGCGACTCCTTCACTTTCGGTTTTATAAGATGACCAAATGTCATATAAATTAAGATAGTAACCGAGGTTTTCATTTAATATCGGTCCATGTAGTGGACAGATAATTTGAATATCTAAAGTTGCAGCCTTTTTAAGAAGGGCTTGTACTTGAGCACCATATTTTCCAACGATTCCGATATAGTATCTTCTAGCTTCACACGCCCAATCTTCTTCGACGTCTAATGCACCAAATTTGCCAAATCCATCAGCAGAGAATAAAACTTTATCTTTCTCATCGTATGTGACCATAACTTCTGGCCAATGCACCATAGGTGCAAAAACGAAATGAAGTATGTGTTCTCCTAAATTTAATGTATCTCCTTCAGAGACTACTAACTTCTTTTCAATTTCTTCGTGGAAGAATTGTTCCATCATCTTAAAAGTCTTCTCATTTCCCACCACAAACATGTTTGGATATTCTTTAACCAAATTCATGATGTTAGCGGAATGATCTGGCTCCATATGTTGGACAATTAAATAATCTGGCTTTCTATCTCCTAATGCTTCTTTAACATTAGCAAGCCATTCTTTTGTGAAATGTTGGTCAACCGTATCCATAATAGCGACTAACTCATCAATGATGACATAGGAGTTATACGCCATACCATTAGGGACAACATATTGGCCTTCAAATAAATCAACTTGGTGATCATTAACACCAACGTAGTAAATATCTTTTGTAATGTGCTTTTTCATAAACTATTTTCCAATCCAAGCGTCAAGTTTGTCATCGACATCGTTAACTTGACTTCCTTTACACGCAAATCCTTTTTTGATAACGGCTCCTCTAAGAGCACCTTTAAGTTCCATTTCTGCCATACCTAAAGCGCCTTCTTCGTTGGTGGCAAATGGATAAACTATTTTTCCTACCCAGTTATGGTCTTTAATAAAAGAAGCAACTACTCTAGGATATGTTCTCCACCAGCATGGGAAACCTAAATATATCACATCGTATTCATCTAAAGATGAAAGCGGATGTAAGTATGGGACCTTTTCATTATATTGGTCTTCGATTTTGCTTCTTTTAACACATTCCTCATAATTTATTGGATATGGGTTTTCTGGTTCTAATTTAAATAATTCTCCACCGGTTTTTGCGCTGATTTTTTCAGCGAGTGTTTCTGTAAATCCTTTAGTGATAATTTCTAATTCACCGTTAACGGAATTCTCCCCAGTGCGAGAAAAATACACAACTAATGTTTTCATAAATGATGTACCTCTCTACAAAAATATTATCTCAAATAAACAAAGTTTAAGAAATTGTTTTTTGTTTAAAACTCAAAATAGTAAAATATTCATTGATGAGATGTATTAATTACAAAGACAATCACAAGATTAGAAAAGATGTCCAAAAACTATTTCTATCCGCTTTTCCTAGTGATGAAAGACCACCAGCGAATATCTTTTTTGCAAATGCAAAGAAAGAGAATAACGATATCTATGCTTATTACGATAATGATGAATTTATTGGTTTTACTGGAATCATCACTTATAAATACATTATCTATATCTTCTTTTTAGCGGTCTCAGAATCAAAAAGGAATATGGGGTATGGAAGTAAGATACTTGAATTTATCAAATCCTCCCATAGAGACAAAGTAGTTCTCTTATGTTACGAAGAAGTAGATAGGAAATATGAAGACTATGAAAAAAGAGCCAAAAGAAAAGAGTTCTATCAAAGAAATGGCTTCTTAGAAAACGGATTTAAGACTAATGAATTCGGATTAATCTTTGAAACCGCCTATTATGGCGTTCATAAAGTAAGTTTTGAAGAATATGT
>JAEDNC010000006.1 GCA_016302705.1 Bacilli bacterium
GGACTTGTTCTTTAATTTGGTCTTTAATCGTGCTTCTCATAATTGATTTAACTGAATGTTCAGTTATTAGGTCAATTGGTTCATGTAATGTTGAAACAATGTCATTAACGCTTTTATTGATAAGACATTCGTTGATTCGTTCTTTGCTTCCTCCCATAATGGCTTTAACATCATCCATATTTAAAGAGAATTGGACACCTACATGAATTGAATCAGTTCCTAATAAAGAAACGATATCAATATCTTCTGTATATGTCGTATTTGGAACGAATTCCGCAAACTCAGTAGTACTAATTGCGATATTTGAATTAAATGACATCATAGGTGGCATAAATAAAAAGGCAGATGCAACACCTGCTAGAGCCACAATAACCAAATTAAAAATTCTTAATATAGTTTTCATATGATCGTAAACTCCTAAATAAATTATACAAAAACTATCGCTTAATAATAAATAATTTAAAGTTATTTATTGAAATGATATAGAATAGTGGAGATATGAACATTATTTTTATTTGTCACGGTAATATATGTCGCTCCCCAGTAGGGGCTATCCTTTTAAATAAAATACTTAAAGAAAAAGGAATCACCAAAGTGACTGTAGTTTCTCGCGCGACTTCTCTAGAAGAAATTGGAAATGATATTTATCCTCCGATGAAAAGAGTGCTTCTTTCTAAAGGGGTTAGTTTTGATAGACATTATGCGAGTAGAATTACTAAAGAAGAATTTGATGCCGCTGATTATATATTCTATATGGATATGAATAATCTTTATTATTTAGAAAGACTATTTGGTCCATCTAAAAAATATCATCTTATTTCTGAATATTCAGATAATAAAGAAGTAGAAGATCCTTGGTACACAGATAGATTTGAATATGTCTATTCTCTTATAGAGAAATATGTTCAAGAGATATACAAAAACGTGGTCGAGTGAACCACGTTTTTATTTTAATAATTTGATATAGATTATTCAGCTTTTGATTCTTCAGCTTCTTCTTTTTTGACTGTCTTTATAATTTTCTCTTTTGCTTCAATGCCTTTTTGATGGACAGCGTTAATAGTCTTAACGATAAGGAAGAGAATAATAGCCACTAATAAGAAGTTAATGATTGCAGAGATGAATGTACCCCAATCAATGTAATTGGTTTTTACCCAATCGACAACTTTTTCACCAAGGTCGTTAACTGTGTAGATTGGATTACCTAAAATTGTTCTAGCAGCTTCTAAGCTTGCATCTCCCATAATTAAACCAATGAGAAAATTGATGATTGGTTGGAGAATACCACTTGTTAACGCTGTTACAATAGCGGTGAAAGCGCCACCAATGATGACACCAACAGCCATGTCGATAACGTTACCACGTGTGATGAATTGTTTGAACTCAGCAATAAACCCCTTTTTATTTGGATCTTTTTTGGACATATATATGTTTCCTTTCTTTTTTTCTTTTTAAGTTTAATTCATGCACTTTATTTTTCAAATACTTTTTTGTGTTGTATACTTTTTACGGAGAAAAAAATATGATTGATTTACATTTGCATCTCGATGGTTCTTTATCGCTTGAAGATTTTAAGTTTTTAGCAGAGAGAAATGGAATTGATTTAGGAAAGGATTTTCCAAACAATGTCTATGTTCCTGAGGGCTGTAAAAGCTTAGAAGAATACTTAGAGAGATTTGACCTACCTTTATCATTATTACAAGATGAAATGGCAATAGCCTATGTCACTAAAAGTTTAGTGAATAGACTTTATAAAGCAGGTTATATTTACGCGGAGATAAGATTTGCGCCTCAACTCCATACAAGAAAAGGAATGAGTCAAGAAGACGCAGTTATTGCAGCTCTAGCAGGATTAAAAAGCGCTCTGAAAGATAAGAAAGATTTCGACGCCAATCTCATCCTTTGTTGTATGAGACAAGCAGACTATGAAACAAATATAGAGACCGTTAAACTAGCAAGAAAGTACAAAAATGACAAAGTCGTATGCCTTGATTTAGCGGGTCCAGAAGCTTTCCACACTGGAGATTTTTATAAGAAATTATTTGATGAAGCAGAACAAGAAAAAGTGAATATTATCATTCACGCTGGAGAAGCTTGTGGTAGTGAAGAAGTTATTAGAACAATTGACATTCTTCACGCTAAAAGAATTGGACACGGAGTTCATTTAGATCTAACTCGTGACAATATTAGAAAAGTTGTGGAGAAGAGAATCGCTTTTGAATTCTGTCCAACAAGCAACCTACAAACAACATCATTGCCAAACTATGAAGCTGTCCCAATATATGATTTTATTAAAAACGGAATTATCGTTACAGTTAACTCTGATAATATGACAGTGAGTAACACTGATGTCTTACAAGAATATCGTCACTTATTCAAAGTTTTCAAATTTACAAAATATGAGGTTAGACATTTGTTGATGAATTCCTTAACGGCAGCCTTTATCTCTCAAGAAGAAAGATTTAAATTAACCGCGGTTCTCGATAAAAAGATTGATAACTTCTATAACAAAATCATCGAGCAATAAAAAACTGGCTTTGCCAGTTTTATTTTACATATTCATCAATGAATAGTTTTAAGATTGGATTATGTAGTTTTGATTTAACTTCAGCCTTAAGGAAGTAACCATATCCTTCGTAATACGTATATTGGTTTTCGTTTAATTCCATTCCGTCTAAAACATATGTGGTTCCTGTCCCTTTTAGGAAGTTAAGTTTAGCAACTCTTTCAGAAGTGTAATAAGAATCTAAAACTTTTTTGTTGTTTTCTTCTCTTACTCCATCGTTAAGGACAACACACATATCTTCCACTTTGCTTCCTTTACGATGTTGAAAGGCTGGAACAAATCCAGTTGACCATCCATAATCTGGATTATTTACTTCACTTAATCCATAAGTGTCTTTAATTGTTTGATATTCTTCAGTGCCACTATAGACATCTATATCAAAGATATAAAGTGGATTTTCTATAGTTGCAACAGTAGTGTTCCATTTGCTTAATACTTCTCTATTTGCGATTTGGCAATCTCCACATGTTTTTCTTGCGACGTAAAGATTAAACTCTTTATTTTCACTAATATATGTATCTAATGTGTTCTTTTCAACATATAACATTTTTGGGAGATAAGCATTTTCAAAGAAGTATTTTTCAAATTTAGATTCGCTGGTGAAAATCTCTGAATAAGCGTTATTTCCTCCATAGATTGCTTGTCTAATTAATTTTCCTTCTTTAAAGAATAAGAAATAAGGAGAATCGGCCTTTCCAACAAAGATTCCAAATCTCTCGCTTGCGTTCATGAGTTCGCGTACGTCTATGTGTGCGATATCTAAATTATATTTATAGTTAAAGTTCGCTAAAATTGGTTGAAAACCGGTCCAACAAGTACATCCGTCGTTAGAAACCGCTAAAGCAAAAGTGCGGTGATCTTCTACTAATGCTTTTAACTCATCATAAGCAATTTGTTCTAGTTTAGTTTGCTTAACATTATGAACCTTTCCATACTCTAAATAGACCTTAGAATTATCAACTGGAGGCTTACAGCCAGTAAGTCCAACTAAGGCTAATGGAAGTAGACAAATAAGTAAGTTTTTTTTCATTCGATTTTTCTCTAACTTTTAATAAGTATAATTCCTAGGAGTTTTTATGTCAAAAAACACTGCAAAAAAATGCAAAAATTTTCAAAAAAGTTTTTTCGACAAAAAATGTGATTTAATCTATACATTGTTTCTTTAGAAAAACATCAAAAACTGGTTTTAAAAACACCCACAAAAAAATTTGTTTGTTTTTTGATATTTTTTCATATATATTTTTTCGCGAAATATTGAATAAATATTCTCACTAGTTTTATGAAAGGTTCGGGGATTTTATATGGCGAATAAAAACTGTATTATCTCACTTCAAGGCGTCACTAAGTCATTCGATGGCAACACAGTCGTTGACGATATTAGCCTTGATATTACTAAGGGAGAATTTGTTACTCTCTTAGGACCATCAGGTTGTGGTAAAACTACAACGCTCCGTATGATTGCAGGCTTTGATACTCCAACCAGCGGACAAATTTTATTAAATGGTGAGGATATCACCCGTATTCCTCCACACAAAAGACCAATCAACACAGTCTTCCAACGTTATGCGTTATTCCCATACTTGGATGTATATGATAATGTCGCGTTTGGTCTCAAACTTAAAAAGATTCCTTATGAAGTAACTAATAAAAAGGGTGAAGTTGTTACTAAGTACCGTCACTTTACACGTCAAGAGATTGATGAGAAAGTAATGCGTGCTCTTAAGATTATCGATTTAGAGGACCTTGAAAATAGAGACATCTCTACTTTATCAGGTGGTCAGCAACAACGTGTCGCGATTGCTCGCGCGATTGTTAACGAACCAGAGATTCTTCTTCTTGATGAACCTTTGGGTGCATTAGACCTCAAGATGAGAAAAGAAATGCAACTCGAACTCAAGGAAATGCATAAGAAACTCGGTATCACATTTATTTATGTTACCCACGATCAAGAAGAAGCTCTTACTATGAGTGACACAATCGTTGTCATGAATGGTGGAATCATTCAACAAATGGGTAGCCCAATTGATATCTATAACGAACCAGTTAACGCGTTCGTTGCTAACTTCATTGGAGAAAGCAATATTTATAACGCCACAATGGTCGGAAAACTCAAGGTTAAATTTCTTAACCACGTCTTTGATTGCATCGATGACTTCTCATTAAATGAGAAAGTTGAAGTTGTTGTCCGTCCAGAAGACGTCGAAATGACCAAAGTTGGTAAATCAGTTGACGAAGATAGACTCAAAGGTAAAATCGTCACCAAAATCTTTAAAGGCATTCACTATGAATATGTTTTGATGGTTGGCAAATCTGAAGTAGTTGCTCAATCAACAAAAGATTATGAATTAGATTCATTTGTCTATATTGATGTTGAACCAGAAAACATTCAAATCATGAAAAAGACAACAACCACAAATACTTATCCAGAAGCTTATCTTGATAAGAATAATAAACTCATCATTAGCGACACTGAATTTGATGTTGATATTGCGCAACTTCTCAAAGGCAGCCACGTTGATGATTTACTCTACCTCATCGGTCCAGATGGTAAGAAGTATGATTTAGATGACGCAGATGTTATCGCATCTATTGACTTCAACGCCATTGAAATCGTTGATGGTTATGATAATGGCAACGCTAACGGTGTCGTTATCGAAACAATTTATAAAGGAGACCATTACTCAGTTTTAGTTAGAACTGCTGAAGAGGAAGATTTCATTATTGACACAGTCGATACATGGAACGAAGGAGACCTTGTTTCTGTCAAGGTTGCACCTGAAAAGATTCACTTAACTTTGAAAGGTGATATCAGTAAGTATGAAGTCGAGTAAAGCAAAAAGATTTATTACATTACAAAGAAAATATCTTTGCATTCCTTACATCATCTTCCTTCTCTTGTTCATTATTGCTCCAATATTAATCATCGTCTTCTATGCTTTCACATATGAAGTCGTTGATCCAGTTACCAATGTTGCTTCACTTCATTTAAGTGGACAAGCATTTCTTAACTTCTTCACTGATTGGAGCAAATTGAATGTTCTAATTGTCTCTTTATTTATTGCATTAATTACAACATTACTTTGCTTACTAATTGGCTTCCCTCTTGCTTATTTCTTAGCAGATAAGAAAGTCAATCGTAATGCAGTCCTTATTACATTATTTATCGCTCCGATGTGGATTAACTTCGTTTTAAGAACAGGTGCTACTCGTGACTTATTAACCTGGATGGGAATTAATGGTGGTACTCACCCATACCTTGCAACTATTATCGGTATGGTTCAAAACTACTTACCATTCGTTATTCTTCCTTTATACACAACCATGACTAAACTTGATAAATCTCAAGTTGAAGCAGCGCGTGATTTAGGAGCTAATCCAGGACAAGTATTCTTCAAGAATATTATTCCTCAAGCAGTTCCAGGAATCGTTTCTGCTTGCTTAATGACATTCATGCCAACAATGTCATCATATGTTATCTCTGATACATTATCAGAAGGAAAAATTACCTTATTTGGTAATTACATCGAATTAGAGTTCACAAACAAAGCTTGGAATGATGGCTCGTTTATGGCTTTAGTGATGTTAGTGCTCATTGCAATTACAATGGTCATCTCACAAAGATTCTCTAAAGATGAGAAGGATGGTGGAGCATGGTAAAGAAAATTTTTGGTCAATGCTACATTTGGCTCATCTTACTTTTAATGTATCTCCCAGTTCTTGTTTTAATTGCCTTCTCTTTCACTGAAGCAGTTAACGTTGGCGAATGGACTGGATTTACATGGAACTTATATCCTCGTTTATTCCAAAGCGAAGAAATCATGATTGCTTTAGGAAACACAGTTTTAATCGCTGTTATTTCCGCTTTACTTGCAACTATCATTGGTTCTTTGGGTGCTATTGGAGCTTTCTATGCTAAAAAGAGAATGAGAAACGCTGTTGATTTAGCAACTCAAATCCCTGTCGTTAATGCTGAAATCGTTGTTGCCTTCTCTTTAACAGTTATGTTTGTCTTTATTGGTAACCTAGTGAATACTTATATATTCTCCTTCTGGACATTATTAATTGGACATATGTGCTTATCTGTCCCATTTGTCTACATCTCAGTTAAACCTAAATTACAACAAATGGATCCAAGTTTATATGAAGCTGCTTTAGATTTAGGCGCTTCTCCTAGTAAAGCACTAGCGAAAGTTATTATTCCTGAAATCATGCCAGGTGTCTTCTCTGGATTCTTACTTGCAATTACTTTATCTTTAGATGATTTCATCGTTACCGCCTTTACTCGTGGTAGTGGACTTCTTTCCGGAGATAAAAAAATCGAAACATTATCAACTCTTGTACAAGCTAAGATTAAAAAAGGTCCAATTCCACCAGAATTAAGAGCCTTAACTACAATCTTATTTGTCATTGTTGTTATCGCAGTTATCGGTATTTCTATTTATAGACATAACCAAGCTAAAAAAGTCAGAGTTAGGAGGGGATTCTAATGAATAAGAAATTTAAATGGTTATTATTTACCCCATTAGTGTTCTCTGCTAGCGGAGGACTCACTAGTTGCACTAAAAGCGACAATTATTTACTCTTAAGAGTAATTAACTCTGAAGACTATATTTATCTTCAAGAAGATGATGAAGAACCAGAAGATTTAGTTATTCAATTTGAGAAGAGCGATGCAGTTGCTGCCTTCTTAGAAGCTAAAGAAGCTGATGGAAAGCATTACGATGGAGTTAGAGTCATCTATGATACAAGTGACACTAACGAAACCCTTTATAGCGAACTTCAAACAGGCAAATCAAACTATGATTTGATGAACGTCAGTGACTATATGGCTCAAAAGATTGTCTCAGCCCAAATGGCAGTCCCTTTATATCAAAATGGACTTAGCATTCCAAATTATGAACAATTCTCATCAAGTGGAGAGACAAGTATCAAATATCGTTTAGATAATATTGAAGCAGTTCAAAAAATATATGACGAAAACGAACATAGAGTAGTTAACCATGTTGTTAAGCTAAAAGATTACGCAGTTGGATATATGTGGGGTACTTTAGGTATCTTGTTTAACCCAGAATATCCAGGCTTTGGGGATATCCCAAGTGAGACTGTTATCGAAGATATGCAATCAGTAGAAGCGTTCTGGGACACAAAATATAACAGCACTATTTCTATTAAGAACTCAATGCGTGATACATACGCATTAGGTATCTTATATACCTATAGAGGTGAATTTCAAGAATTAACAACTAAATACGCTAATAATGAAATTAATTTAGAAGAGTACAAAGCTCAATTCGACTTAATCTTTAACCGCTGTGAAGAAAACCAAGTTAATGAAGTAAAAGAATCTTTAGAATCTCTTAAGAAAAACATTTTCGGTCTTGAAGTCGATAGTGGTAAGCAAGATATCATCACCAAGAAAATTGGTATCAACCTCGCTTGGAGTGGTGATGCAGTTTACTCTATGGATCAAGCCGAAGATCCAAACGAAGTATCTGAACCAATCGAACTCTGCTATGCGGTTCCTGAACTCGGCAGTAACGTTTGGATGGATACATGGATTATGCCTGATTGCGCAAGAAGTGAAGATCAATATGAACTTGCCCATCTCTTCTTAGACTTCTTATCCGATCCTGCTAATGCAGCCCAAAATATGGAGTATACAGGTTATACCTCTTTCATTGGAGGAGATGATATCCTTTCTTTAGTTAGAGAATGGTATGACGTTAGAGCAGAAGAAGTCAGTTATACTGACGAAGATGAAAATTCTTATTCCATCTACTCTGTTAACTCTACTGATTATGCATTAATTGATTATGCTGATTGTTTAGCAGATAGAGATACAGTAAGAAACGATGAAGAGCTTGTTTATTTCATTCCTTATGAAGAAGAAGTGGAACAAGATGGTAAACTCGTTACTGTTACAGTCGAAGAACCAAAGGACTTAGAAGACTTACTTGCTAATAGTGAAGTTCTTATGATTGAAGATGGCGAAGGTAATGAAGTTCAAAAATTTTATCGCGATCTTCTTATCGTCAACGATGTCGATAGTGAATATGAAGAAGTCGATTTATCTTATTTCTTCAATGGAACGCTCGACGAATTACAAGACAATATTGACACTGTTTTCTATAGTGATTGCTATTTACCATATGAAAACGAAGATGGCACACACAACATTTCTGTAGGCAGACAATTCTTCTGCCAATACCCAACAGAAGAGACATTAAATCGTTGTGCAGTCATGAAAGATTATGGAGAAAACAATAAATATGTCATGAAGATGTGGGAAAACTTCAAAAGTGACGCTCTTCCTACATGGGCCACAACATTATTTGTAATAATAATTGTTTCTGGCTTAGGTTTAATTGCCTATTTTGTAGTCAATTCAGTCCTTAAAAAACAACTAAAAAAGAAGAGAAAAGAAAATAAATAAATCTTTTCTTGATAGAAAAAATATGCAGTGATACAATACTTATCGCTGCAGATATGGTTCCATAGCCAAGTTGGTAAGGCAGTTGACTGCAACTCAATAATCGATGGTTCAAGTCCGTCTGGAACCTCCAAATCTGTAAATTATCGAGTTGACATAAGTTAGCTCGATACCACGCGCTAGTAGCTCAGTTGGATAGAGTACCACACTACGAATGTGGGGGTCATGAGTTCGAATCTTATCTAGCGCGCCATTAATCGGGACGTAGCGTAGCTTGGTATCGCGTCTGCTTTGGGAGCAGAAGGCCGCAGGTTCAAATCCTGTCGTCCCGACCAGGATTTGCTTATATATACAGTCTTAAATAAGACTGTATTTTTTATTGCGGCCTTCTTGATCTTACCATCTTTTATTCTTTACCCAAGAGAAAAGTCCTCTCTTATGAGGAAGAGTGCCATCTGAATCTTTGCACATCTCTTCTTCGATTTGATCTAGATATCGAGCAGAGATGTAATTGTTATAAGCGCTAGAAATGTATTTAATATCTTCTTTCATTTTCGGCCAATATAAGACCAATTTATTCCTTTGATAAGGATTTCGTATCTCCGTGTCTACATATCGCGCATGCGGCCTGATTAAAAGCGGTCCACAATGAAGGTTTTCAAAGAAAGACCAATCTTTCTTCTCTAAATGAATCATTATTTGCGCTTTTGTTGCGGTATAACCACTTTCATAATTACCGTGATATATCGCATCCGCAGGAGGAACATCATTAAGCACGCCTTGAAAGATAGCTCTATTAATTACTTTTTCAATTATTGGCATTTGATTCAGTTCATCATTCGCCATTCGAATTCTTAATTCTAACCACTTATAGACTTCTCTGTTGTTGTAGCGTTTTTTTCCAGTGCCTTTCGTGGTTCCATCACCGTATTGGTGAAGGAGAATTGTTTTAAGTGTTTCTTCTGATATGCCTATCGATCTCAAAAACGGGATAAAAGTCTCAACCTGCTCTGAGTGAACGATTGTCGCATTGCCGCTTTTCATGGAAACGTATTTCTTCGTGCCTTTGTAAGTGATAACAAAATCCGGTTTTGTGAATTCTACGCCATATTCGCATTTAATTACTTCTTCTGGATCAACCACTCCAAATAGCGAGGCTAATAATGAACGCAAGTTAGACGATAGATTTGCTACTTTTTTGTTATTTAAGAATTCGATCATCTCATCTTCTCTGAGATAACCTTGGTTTACTGGTGCCATAATGTTCCTCCTTATTAACGAGGCTCCTACGATATAGAGAACCCCTACATATATATAAAGAGGGCGGAACTTGAGAAAATTTAAAAAAATATTTTTTGAAAAATGCACTTAATTCATAGAATTAAAAAAAGAAGGTTTTTTTATTCCCCTTCTTTTCCATTAAATTCTTCTTTAACTTCATCAACTGCTTCGTCTATCTCTTTAGCAGTTTCATCAAGTTCTTTAGCAACATTTGGAAGCTCTTTGGTAGCTTCTTCTTTAACTTTTTTCTCTTCTTCAATCGCTTCTAAAATAAGAGGAACTGGTTTGTAGTAGTGGTAAATACCTTGAAAGATATATGCACATGAGACATAGAAAAACGCAATTGGGATTCCGATTTGATAATATTCATACGCTGGTTGAACAATAAAACCATAAATATCAAACGCGTATAAATATAACGCCATAGGAAGCATAATGTATTTATCTAAAAGACATTCTTTTGCTCTTCTTTTTTTGTTAAGCAAAGTCCAGAAGAAGTCAGTGACGAGCCAAGTTGCACCGACAAGAGTGACAATCTTGAAAATTAATTGGAAATTATTTCCAATGATAATAACCTTAAGAATTTCTAATATACCAAGAATTAAAAACACTAAGGCAATTAAAATAAATTCACCCGAATATATAAGTTTGTTTTTCTTTTCAATATCCATTACTCGTGATTTCTCCTTTTGTTGAAAACTGGCCATAAAGCATCTTGCCCATAATCGACACTGTTAAGCTTCATTAGTTCAATCATGTCTTCTTCTTTAATTTCAAAATCAAGTTTTGTATTAGAAATGATATGTTCTTCTTTAGAAGCTTTTGGAATAGAAACAGTATCTAATTGAAGAGTAAATTTGATGCATAGTTGAGGAACACTCACCCCATATTTATCCGCCATAAGTTGAATTTTCTTATCATCAAGAGCGCGACCATGAGCAATTGGGGAATAAGATTCAACAACGATATTATTCTCTATGCAATATTTGACAACATCAACAGGAACTTCTCGAACATGAAGAAGGATTTGATTAACCATTGGTTTTATTTCGCAGTGATCAATAATATTTTGCAAATCTTTAACAAGGAAATTAGACACTCCAATTGCCTTAACTTTGCCTTCTTTATATGCTTCTTCTAATGCTTTCCAAACCTCAACATTTTCTTTATAGAACTTCTTTGGACCTCTAAATAAAATCCATGGTTGCGGACAGTGGATTAAAATTAAATCAATATAATCAACACCAAGCTTTTTTAATGATTCATCAATTGATGCTTTTGCCTTTTTATAGTTTTTAATTTCCGCCAGCACTTTAGTGGTGATATAAATTTCTTCTCTAGGTAAGCCACTTGCTCTAATACCTTCTCCAACCCCAACTTCATTTCCATACGCTTGAGCGGTATCGATGTGACGGTATCCGTTTCTTAAAGCAATTTCAACGCATTTACCAGCATCTTCATTTTTTATTAACCAAGTTCCATACGCTAAACTTGGAATTGTTTTTCCATTTGATAAAAGTAATTCCTTCATACTATAAAATCCTCTTAAAGTTCATTTTAACAAATATTCGAAAAATATCTTATATTTCTTTGTTAGCAAATAGCAAATGTGCAATAATATTGCATAGGAAAAAATATGCCAATCTGTAAGAAATGCCATTCAAGAATTGATAAATTTAACAAAGATAGATGTCCTATCTGTGGTGTTGAAAACCCATTTGAAGGTGTTACTAGTGATACGATTGAAATTACTTCAACAATCGACACTGATAACTTGAATATCGATTATCACCCAAGAAAGAAATCTACTCTTTTTGTTTTGTTTGCATGCTTAGGTATTTTTGGTGTTCCATTTTTTTATATTTATAAAAAGGGAATTGGTCTTATTTACTGTTTCTCTAATTTAGTGTTAATCGCTATAACAATAACATTATTAACATTATTAACTCCATTAGATCCTTGGGTGAGTATTCTTCTTCCAATTATCTTCTTTGTGTTCGTCAATGTGCTTGTTGGCCTATATTTTTATAACAAGCCAAACTTAAAAGACGGTAGAGGAGTTTTCATCGCTTAATGCAAAGATATTTTGCTTCAACATTTAACAATCAAGTCATCTTAGATAAAGATGATGTTTTTCATTTAACCAAAGTGATGAGAGTTAAATCAGGAGACTATATTGAGATTGTTGATGAAAATCATCGACCTTATCTAGCGGTTGTCGTTAATGTCAACCCATTAATAATTGAGAAACAAGAACCGATTATCAAAAATAGTGAATTAAATAAAAACGTCACTCTTTTCTTTGGTCTTGCTAAATCAGACAAAGTTGAATTTGTAATTCAAAAAGCAACTGAATTAGGTGCTTCTTCAGTCATCTTATTCCAAGGGAAAAGATCAGTAGTGAAGTTCTCTAACGAAGACTTTGAAAGAAAACTTCCAAGATTTAATGCGATTGCTAAAGAAGCAGCGGAGCAATGTCATAGAGAAATCATTCCAGAAATCAAATACATCAAATCTATCAATGAAGTAGATAAATATATGTGCGACTTAAATCTTTTTGCATATGAATTAAGCGCTGGATCAACTAATGGCTTTGACGAATTAATAAAATCAAACCTAAATTCTGTCTCTGTTATTGTTGGTCCAGAAGGTGGTTTCGATGAAAGTGAAGCCAATTATCTTGATAAATTAGGATTTAAACGTGTTTCTTTAGGAAAAAGAATTTTAAGATGCGAAACCGCTGCTGTTTACGCTTTGAGCGTATTAGCGTTTAATATTGAGAAATAATTATGAAAAGTTATACAACTATTTCTTTAGGCTGCAAAGTTAATTCTTATGAAATAAGTGCTTTAACTATGCGCTTACAAGAACTGGGCTATGTTGAAGATAAAAATAATCCAACAGTGGCTATTATTAACACTTGTTCTGTTACTGCAACAGCGGATCAAAAATCTAGACAACACATTCGTAAATTACTTAACAATTATCCAAATGCGATTATTGTTGTTATGGGGTGCTACTCCCAAGGCCATCATGATTTTATTAAAAATGAAATCAGACCACATATCATCACAGGAACATCAAATAGAGATAAACTCGTAGAACTTATTGAAAACTACTCAAAGCAAACTCCGATTGATATCACCGAAAAAAATCCAAGATTATATCAATACGAAGAACTTGGAATCACTAATCATTCTGAAAACGTAAGAGCGTACTTAAAGATTGAAGATGGATGTGATAACTTCTGTAGTTATTGTTTAATTCCTTATCGACGTGGTAGAGCAAGAAGTAGAAGCTACGAAGAAGTAATAAAAGAAGCCACTTCTTTAGTGAAAAATGGATATCAAGAGATTGTTCTAACTGGTATTCACGTAGGTGGATACGGAAAAGACTTAGTCAATTATTCTTTCTCTAAACTTGTAAAAGAACTACTAGATATCAAAGGTTTATATAGATTAAGAATTTCTTCAATAGAAGAAAGCGAAATTGATAACGATTTGATTCAACTAATAAACACGAAAAACAATTTAGCAAATCATTTCCATATCCCACTTCAATCAGGATGTGACACAGTTCTTAAAAGAATGAACCGTAAATATACATGTGAACAGTTCTTAAATAAACTCAAAATCATTAAAGAAGCATGTCCTAATGTTGCTTTAACCACTGATGTTATTGTTGGTTTCCCAGGAGAAACTGATGAAGAATTTGAACAAACATATAAATTCATTCAAAAATGTGGATTTAACATGCTTCATGTCTTCCCATTCTCTTCAAGAGAAGGAACCATTGCCTCACGAATGCCAAATCAAATTGATCCACGTATTAAAAAAGAAAGAACTCTTCGCTTAATTGAACTATCAAATAGGTTATGGGATGAATACACAAATAAGTTTATTGGAAAAGAAGTGGAAGTCCTTATTGAACAATACGATGAGAAAAACCATCTCAATATTGGCCATACCTCTAATTATTTGGAAGTTAAGATTCCAGATTTAGAAAATAAAGTAGACAAAATAATCAAAACCGAATATAAAAGATAAGATACAATCGAGTAAATATAAGAAAATTGAGAAAATGTCCAAAAAGTATTGATTTACTTTCATATAATGAAATATAATTATCAGCGACATTTAGGAGGAAATGTATCATGGCAGTCCCACAAAGAAGAATTAGTAAAACTCGTAAAAGAATGAGAAGAACACACTTCAAACTTAGCGTTGAAGGTTTAGTCACTTGTCCAAAATGCGGTGAAATGATTAAAGCTCACCACGTTTGTCCAAAGTGTGGATATTACGCTGGCAAAGCACAAGTTTTAGACGGCAAACTCGTCAAAGAAGAAAAGAAAGCTACTCCAGCTAAGAAAGCTACAAAGAAAGCTACTCCAAAAGCTGAAGAAAAATAAGGTCGTTATGACCTTTTTCTTTTGCTATAATAAAAGAGTTAAGGAGATTTAGAATGTCTTACAATAAGTTAATTGACCATACCTTGCTAAAACAAGATGCTACACCAGAACAAATCATGAAATTATGTGAGGAAGCTAAACAATATGACTTTATGTCTGTTTGTGTTAACCCAGCTTACGTCCCACTTGCCGCTAGTTGCTTAAAAGATAGCGACGTTAAAGTCTGCACAGTTATCGGATTCCCACTAGGCATGAATTTAACAAAGACAAAAATTCAAGAAGCTGAACTTTGTATTGCTCAAGGAGCAACTGAAATCGACATGGTAATCAACGTTGGAATGCTCAAAGCAGGACACGATGATTATGTTAAAGAAGAAATTAGACTTCTCAAAGAAGTAGCAGGCAGATTAGTACTTAAAGTTATTATTGAAACCTGCTTATTAACCGATGAAGAAAAAGTGAGAGTTTGCCGTTTAGCTAAAGAAGCAGGCGCTGATTTCGTTAAAACTTCAACTGGGTTCTCTACAGGCGGAGCAACAGTTCATGATGTTAAACTCATGAGAGACACTGTTGGACCAGATATGGGAGTTAAAGCCAGTGGCGGAGTTAGAACTCACGAAGATCTTCTTGCAATGGTGGAAGCTGGAGCAAATCGTATCGGTACTTCTAACGGAACAAAAATTATCTAATCAAATTATTCAAACGAGAGACACCTTTATGGGTGTTTTTCTTTTTGCTATCAAACATTATTAATAAAAAAGTGTTGACTTACTTATAGTAATGCTAGTAACATAGATAACGCGTAATCGCAAGGAGGTGAATATCATGCCAAAAGTAGTCGTTCGTGAAAATGAATCATTAGATGATGCACTTCGTCGTTTCAAACGCCAAGTGAATAAAGCTGGTACGATCCAAGAAGCGAAGAAAAGAGAATTCTATCTTAAACCAGGTTTAAAGAGAAAACTCAAATCTGAAAACGCTAGACGTAAAAACCGTAAGTAATCTTACGGCAGATATCGCGGAGTAGAGCAGTGGTAGCTCGTCAGGCCCATAACCTGGAAGTCGATGTGTTCAAATCCATCCTCCGCAACCAAGACAATAATAGGACACTTTGTGTCCTTTTTTTGTTTTGTTTGCCTGCAGGACCTACGGCCTCCTTAAATAAAAACGTAAGCGTTAAAGATTTCCACACTCGAACTAGTGAATTATCCGTTGTATCTTCTAAAAATGTAAAGTAAATCTAAAAATAGATTCGGCCAATAGCATACGACTACTTTCCTTTTTCTATCATTTTTTATTGGTCCATCTGTGTATCGAGCGTGAGGTCTTAATAAAAGTGGACCAATATGAAGACTTTTATAATATGAAAATGATTTTGCTTCTATATGTTTATGAACCTGTTTTCTAGTTACGAACACACCATATTCTAAAGTTCCATCATAAATACAGTCGGCAGGTATAAATCCTTCAATTGCTCCATCAAAAATGCATCGATCAATAAACTCTTTAACAAATTCTTTATTTGAATTCAGCTCTAAATTGGCCTTCTTAATTCGCTCTGTTAATAATAAACTAATTTCGTGATACCCAAGTCTTTTTTCTCCTGTTCCATCGATAGTGCCATCACCAAAATGAAACAATAAAATAGTAATAATTGTTTGCTTTGAAATGCCTTTTTCTCTCAAATATGGAATAAATTTTTCAATATATTCTTCGTGAACATTTTGAGCCTTGTCAGTTTTGAGCGATACATATTTAACAATTCCTTTGTATGTAATTTTAATGTCTGGTTTTTGTGATCCTTCAACTAATTCGCAATAAATCGCTTCTTTATCGATGAACACACCAAAAAGTTGTTTAATAAAATAATTTAAATTGTTTGGTAAATTATTCGGATCTTTATTGTTAAGTGCATTAACAAATTCTTCTTCCATTAGGAATCCGTTATTTGTAATCATAGCTTTTTTCCTCCTTGCATAATAAATAGGAGTAAATTGAAAAAATTTGTTAAAAATTTATTTTTTTACATATTATTATCAATTTGTTTATTATCTAATAAATAATCATAAATATTATTGATTAGTGATAAAATAATGGTGGGTGATAAAAATGAAGACAATATTTAGTTTATTAATGCCAAAACAAGCAACAGATTACATTGAAGAAGGAGTTTCATTAAGAAATGTCTTAGAAAGATTTAAATATCATAAATTTTCAGTTGTTCCTGTTATTGATAAAGAAGGCAAATATAAAGGCACGTTATCAGAAGGAGACTTGCTAAGATATATAGTTGAATTACAAAATTTTAATATGGCTTTAGCGGAAAAAATTAGCATTGATTCAATAAAAAGATATCGTTCTTATGAACCACTATCTATCAATGATTCATTAATTAATATTTTTGCCTTATCACTAGATCAAAATTTTATTCCACTAGTGGATGATAGAGGATTATATATAGGCATCATTAAAAGAAAAGAAATCATCGAATATTTATTCGAAAAAAAGATGGAGATTAACGATAAAGAAGTTGAGAAATGAAGTAAAAAAATTAGAATCACTAGAAGATGAATTTTTCGAAATAAATCATGAAACAAAAGA
>JAEDNC010000069.1 GCA_016302705.1 Bacilli bacterium
GCTATTTTTGCGTGGCCGGGGGCCCGCAAAAATGCTTGTTGGGGAGCTCCCCAAAGCCGAGCGGTTCGAACCTTTTTGATAGAAAAAACGCAATTTTATATTGAAATCCTATATTTTTCCGTAAAAAAAGTCCGATATTTTTGTATCAGACCTATTTACATAAGATGGCAGGGGTAGTAGGAATCGAACCCACATTAACGGTTTTGGAGACCGGAGTACTGCCTTTGTACGATACCCCTATTGCTCGATGAGAAGTGTCATCGAGATAAGATTATAAACTACGAAGGACTGAGTTGACAAGAGACATATCAACTTGACCAGCATAATTTGTTTTAAAATGTTTCATTACGCATGGAACGCTCTTGTCTTCCAAAGAAGAAATGATGCTTCTAATTTCATCTTCGCTTAATTGTTTTGGCAAGTAAGCAGACAAGATTTCTTCTTGCTTAGCGATAGCATTAACTCTTTCAGCGTTATTAACTTTTAAATAGCCTTCTTTTTCATCAGCGAGTTCTTTCAAAGTTTTTTGGATGATAGCGAGCATTTCTTTATCGCCAATCTCTTTTCCTGCTGCTTTTAGTTCGACTTCTTGGAGTTTGTATTTATTACTAACAACAGAGAGAATACCTCTAGCCACTGTGTCTTTTGCTTTAAGAGCTTCAATATTTGCGGTTTTAATTTGATCGATTAACATAATAATTTTCTCCTTAGGAGCATATCTATTATATGTATTAGCGGTTTGATTTTCAAATCTCTTTAATCATGTGTTTCAAAGTCGATCCTTTAGGGAAGAAAAAAGAGGCACTTTCATACCTCTAAATTTTTACGTTGGTGATCCCTAAAGGATTCGAACCTTTGACCCAATGATTAAGAGTCATTTGCTCTACCAGCTGAGCTAAGGGACCAACTAGCGAGAATAAATATAACTGATTTAATAATTCAAATCAAGCATTATTCTTACTAGAAATAGATAATTCTATTTAGCGTGACGCTTTTTAATGATGTATTTGATGAGAACTTCAATTTCGTGAGCAACGAGTGGAACAAAGGCTGCAGCAGCAGTAATTAACCATTCATGCCAATCAAGAGGTGAAGTTGAGAAAATCTTTTGGACACCTGGAGTAAGGACAACGAAGAATTGTAATCCAACTCCAATAATAAAGGCGAGAAGCATCATCCAGTTCTTATTTCTAAGAGTCTTGAACGCACTATGTTCAACACTACTCATACAAACCATGTGAATTAATTCAGCAAATCCTAAAGCAGTAAATGACATTGTTTGGGCTTGCATTAGGACTTCTTTATTGATTTCAGAAATATGAGCGATTGTGTAATAGTCAGTAATTCCATTAAGCCAGAAAGCACTTAAATAGGCTAAGATAACGGCAATTGTAATAAATGAACCATGCATAATGGTGTCTCTAAGCCCACCATGAGCAAAGATTGTTTCGTTTGGATTACGAGGTTGTTCTCTCATAATTCCTTTATCTTTTGGATCCATGCCTAATGCAATAGCAGGTAAAGAGTCAGTAATTAAGTTAATCCATAATAAGTGGATTGCGATAAATGGAGTTTCAAATCCAATAAGGATGATGAAGAACATAACGAGAACTTCAGCAATATTACTGGAAAGAAGGAAAATAATGGTTTTCTTGATGTTTGTGAAGATACTTCTACCTTCTTCAACAGCCTTTTCAATGGAAGCAAAATTATCATCTGCTAAAACCATATCAGCAGCACCTTTAGCAACATCAGTTCCAGTAATACCCATAGCAATACCGATATCCGCTGCCTTTAAGCTTGGTGCGTCGTTAACTCCGTCGCCCGTCATCGCACAGATATTGCCATTTGCCTTAAAGGCTTTAACAATAGAAACTTTATTTTCTGGAGAAACACGAGCAAACACTCTGACGTGTTTTACCAATTCTCTTAACTCTTCTTCAGATAAGTTATCAATTTCTTTACCCATGACACATTGGTCGATAGTCTCAGCAATTCCTAATTCTTTTGCAATAGCAAAGGCGGTGTCTTTATGGTCACCAGTAATCATGATTGTAGTAATACCGGCGGTTTTAAATTTTTCAACCGCAGGTTTAGCTTCTGGTCTAGCAGGGTCAATCATCGCTACTAAGCCAACGAAGACTAAGTCTTTTTCATCAATTTCATCTTTACGGTTATAAGACAAAGCTAGAACACGTAAAGCACGGAAAGAGAATTCACTATTAACTTCATAGATATGTTTAATATCTTCTTCAGTAATTTTTCTTTCTTTTCCGTTTTCTAAAATATATTTAGTATTCGCTAAGATAGAGTCTAACGCACCTTTGGTGTAAGTAATTGTCTTACCATCTTCTTGGTGTTTAGTGGACATCATCTTTCTTACAGAATCGAATGGTAATTCATCAATTCTAGGAGTGACAGACTCTAAATCTTTTTTATGCATTTCAAAATCATTAGCAAGTACGACTAAAGCGATTTCAGTAGGATCACCAAATAACCCTTCATCAACAGTCGCATTAGAGCATAAAGACATACCTTTTGCTAATAATTTAAGGTCTTCATTTTTATGGTCTTTGTTAAATTCTTCTCTTTTATAATATGTTCCATCAACATAAGCTTCCAAAACAGTCATCTTATTTTGAGTTAATGTACCTGTTTTATCAGAACAAACAACAGAAACAGCACCTAAAGTTTCAACAGATGGTAATTTCTTCACGATAGTGTTAACTTTGACCATGCGTTGAACTCCAATTGATAAAACAATAGTAACAACCGCCGCTAAACCTTCTGGAATTGCAGCAACTGCTAAAGCGATGGACTCAAGAACTGCATCAATCCATTTATCAATATTAGAGCCATTTCCTCTAGAAAGAATCCAAATAACTTCAATAACTAAAACAGCAACAACAATTGCTAAAGTTAAAATGCCTAAGAATTTGGATAATTTGGATAATACTTTTTGAAGTGGGGTTTCTTCCTCTTCTTCAGTATCTAAGGCTTTAGCAATCTTACCAATTTCAGTCTTCATGCCAGTCGCAACAACTACACCTTTGCCTCTACCATAACTAACTGGGGTAGACATGTAAGCCATATTCGCGCGATCACCAATTGCCACACTTTCAGAGAAAGTAACTGTGCTATCTTTTTCAACTGGTACTGATTCACCAGTTAAAGAAGATTCATCGCATTTTAAATTAACTGCTTCGATTAATCGAAGATCAGCGCCAATCGTGTCGCCTTCTTCTAAGACAACAACATCACCAACAACTAATTCGCTAGATTTAACTTTAAATCTTTTACCATCTCTAATAACTGTGCTTTCTGGAGACGATAATTGTTTTAAGGCATCTAATGATGTTTGAGCCTTAATCTCTTGGACAGTGCCAATAATAGAGTTAAGGATAATTACCGCCAAAATGATAATGATATCTGGCCAGTCACCAACATTTAAGAAATCAAATGAACCATGTTTAATAGTCTCATAAATTGATACAGCAATCGTAATTGCTACTGCTGCAAAAAGAACATAAATCATTGGGTTAGCCATTTGTTCAAAGAAAATCCTAATCCATGATTTCTTTTTCTCTTCTTGAAGCTTGTTGGGCCCAAATTTCACAAGTCTATCTGCCGCTTCTTGACTACTTAGACCTTTTTCAGAATCAGTTTCGAGTTCTTTTAAAACATCAGAGTCACTAACGGTCTCAAATTGTTTCTCTTGAATTTCGTTCATATAAAATTCCCTCCGGTTCGTTACACAAAGGTCTTGCTCCTTGTCGGTCTATGATCCGGATAGGTTAGACCTATCGTGTTGACGAATTCATAGATTCACTACTCCCCGTTTGGATTAACATGTCTATTGTATCAATTAATTGATAGAGCAACAACCACTATATTTCTTTAT
>JAEDNC010000007.1 GCA_016302705.1 Bacilli bacterium
CGATGATTTTGCCTGGAATAAAGTTCATTGTTGGGTTACCAACAAAGTCTGCAGCAAATAAGTTTATTGGTTTTCTATAAACTGTAAGTGGTGCATCTAATTGATTGACAACTGCGTTATTCATTAAACAAATACGAGTTGCTAATGTCATAGCTTCAAGTTGATCGTGTGTAACATAAATAAATGTACAATCAGTATCACTATGTAAACGTTTAAGTTCAGTTCTCATTTCACCACGAAGTTTGGCGTCTAAGTTAGATAATGGTTCATCCATGAATAAGACTTTTGGCTTAGTTGCTAAAGTACGAGCGATAGCAACACGTTGTTGTTGTCCGCCAGAGAGTTCTGCTGGATAACGATCACGGAACTGACTAATCTTAAGCATCTTAAGAACTTCTTCAATGCGTTCTTCAATTTCATCTTTTGTGAGGTGGCGTGATTGCATCACTGGAACACAGTTGTCTTGTTTTGCTTCTTCTAATTTTTCCTTAAGAGCAGCAATTTTTTCTGGGTCCTTTTCTTCTTTAAGAAGATTTTGCAAACCTTCTATTTTATCTTTATCTGGCTCCATTATCTTTTGACCATTAGAGTCTAGCTTTGGAGTTTCAATCTTAAGGTTCTCCAAACCGAATCTAATATTCTTATAGACGGTCATGTGTGGCCATAAAGCATAGTTTTGGAACAAGAATCCAACATCACGACGAGCTGGGCTCAAATTGACGCCGGTTTCTGAATCAAAGACTACTTTATCGCCAATAGTAATACGGCCTTCGGTTGGTGTTTCTAATCCCGCAATCATACGGAGAGTAGTGGTTTTGCCACAACCAGATGGACCGAGTAAAGTAATAAATTCGCGATCATCAATGGTGAAATTCAAATCTTTAGCACCATAGAAATCGCCCCAACGTTTTGTTACGTGTTCTAATACAATTTTTGGCATATTATTATCCTCCGATACCTTTATCGATCGATGCGCCTGTTACCCAGTTAACGAGTAAGTTGACAACGATGACGAATAAAACGATTAATAAGTTCATTCCGTTTGCTAATTGATCTGCACCATTTCTTGAGTAGTAGTCAAGAACGTTAACGATAAGTGTGCTTGGACGTGTTAACAACACGAATAGTGTATATTCTCTCATACAAGAGATAAATGGTAGCAAGAAGCCTGATATAAAGCTTGCTTTTTGAATTGGGAATATGATTCTAAACATGCGCTTAATCCAAGGACAACCATTAATAATTGCTGCTTCTTCAATTTCGCCTGATAATTGTAGCATTGCATTTGTGCCGCTTCTTGAAGCGAATGGCAAGAATTTAATACCACCAACAACAACACAGATGATAATAGCGGATGATTCTAAGAATGTAGTTGTTGCATCTAAGAATTGGAATGTTTCTGTTTTAATAACCGCAAAGAAGACGGAAGAGAAACATAGAGCAGGAATCAAATATGGAAGGAATGCTAAACTAGAAACATAGTTTGCAAGTTTGCTTCTTCTATTTTTGCTAACTGCATAGCCAATTAAGATACCACCAGTACCACATATAATGGCAACAATAGTTGCTAAGAGTACGCTTCTACCAAATGAGTTCATAATTGTATCGTTGAAGAAAATACCATTAAGTGAATATCCCCTTGACGAAATATATGTATCTTCCATAACTGCTTCTTGTGAGAACCAATATTTTGATGAAATAGAGCCTATATCACCAGGATTGCTTTCTAACGATTCAAGAACGAACGTTATTAGTGGAACTACTGCAAAGAATAATACGAATATAAGTACTAATACTGCAATAATCCACTTGCCGATTTTGCCTAGATTAATTTTATTAATTTGACCTGATTTACCAGATACGGTTGTGAAGTTTCTTCTTGATTTAGTAAACCAGTTATTAATTGTAAGAATTAATATTGAGAACAACATCAAGATAGTGGCGATAACATATCCGCTACCTCTACCATCCGATGAAGATAATTTATTTTTTAATTCAATTGAAATCGAACTAAAACTACCATCTTTATTTAAAAATGATGGGACAGTAAAACTTGAGATTGAGCTTGAAAAGACAAGCAAGATAGTTGAGATGATTGCAGGCGCAACAATTGGGATTGTAATACGTCTTAAAATTTTGAATCTGCTTGCTTTTAATATTGTTGCAGCCTCTTCGAGGTTGGCGTCCATATTTCTTAAAATGCCACCAATTAAAATGTATGCAAATGGTGCATAGTGAATACCAAGGACTATTGCCGTAGGCCAGAAACCATAAATAAGTTGAATTGGAACACATATTCCGGTTAACGATTGGAGCAATCCAATTTGAGAACTTGCAACGTTATTTTTAAAGAAGTTCTCCCAGAACATAGCCATTGACCATGAAGGCATGATGTATGGGAAGACGAAAATTGTTGATAAAACTTTTTTAAATGGAATGTTGGTTCTTGAAATTAAGAATGCAAGTGTACCACCAACAGTGATAGCGATTAAACATGCTAATAGGGCCATCAAAATAGATTTGCCCATTGGAATCCAGAATAAGTTTTGTGAAACTTTAATATTTAATGGATCTGGGTTAAATAATGTGTAAGGCCACATCATGAAGGTGAAATCACCTTCTTCTAACGCTAAGCTATATGTTTGATTTAATTTATCGGCTTCAAAACTAGTTTGAACCAAGAATGATGAGAAAACCATTCTGCCGAGAGGATATATAACTAAAACTGATAGAAAAATGCCAAACACTAAAATGATAATGTTCGAAGGGTTGCTGAAATATGTTTTAACTTTGTTGAAAAACTTTTTGAAAGGATGCTTTCTAGGAGCTTCTTCTGGTTCAAAAATGACATTTTCATTTTGCTCGTCATTATTTGAATTTGATTGCTCAGTTTTCAAAACTTCGTCAGTCATATTTTCCTCCTTTTTCTATGAAATGAGGGAGAGGCAGTGCCCCTCCCTCGGATTTTTTTAGCTAAGCTAATTATTTCTTGATTTTAACAAGGATGCTTTCAACTAAGGAAGCGCTAACGCTCTTTAAGTATGTGTAATCTTCGTTAATTTCTCTAGCAATATGTTGTTCTTTTGTCCAGTCGCCAGCAGCATATCTGAATGATGCGGAAGCTGTTCCTGGATAGTAGTAACCATATTGGTTAGCTTTTTCTCCATCTGCATTTGGTGTCTTTGAGTTATAGATAGCACCAGTGTAGGATGTTTCTTCTAAGAGTGTTCTTGCAAATAAGCAAGCTGTGTATGGATATTTAGCATTGTTGATGATTTGAGAATCCATGGAATACATAAATCCGTTAAATCCGTCAATTTCCCAATCCCATTTAACTGTTTTCATGGCGTTGACTTTACCAGCGTTTTCGCCTTCAGTTTCTTTTAAAGGAGTGAGGATTGGATCGTTTTCATCAGCATTTGCTGGCCAGTAGTATTTGCCAACTGCGTCTTTCATTTTTGCGAAAGCACCATAATAGACGTATCCTTCTTTCCATTCATCCTTTAATTGAGTTTCTTTCATACATGTTCCATCAGAAGAGTGGTATCTGCTGATGTTGTTAATGAATTCATCAACCCATTGGGCACCCGCTGATGCGTATTTATCGGATGCTGCCCATTTTTTACCATAGTAGTGTTCGTATGCATCTTCAATTCTCTTTTGATTTGCTTCAGCATAACAAGAAACTAAGAATGACATGTTAATTTGTTCTGTTTCTGGGGATTGGAACGAAACTTTACTTAAGTGATCTGGATCCGCTGATGTACCAGCCATTTGCCAGATGTTATAAAGTGTCTTTTTTGTAATGTTTGTGAAGTTGGTATTTGTCCAGAACAATTTGTTAAAGTGGACACCCTTTAATGGGAGTTTTGCATCTTCACTGAGCTGAATACCGTCAGCAGCAAAGAATGGAACATAGTTGTAAGTGACTCCAGACTTGAGATACGTTGCAAACGAACGTGCGTCTTGAACTAATGCATAGTCAGCAAAGTAATTATTTTTTGCGGAATCAAGAGCGGTTAATAACGCCATATCTTTGTAGGAGCTATCAACATAAACGTTGTCAGGATGAGCGCCTTCGCCTTGTTCACCATAGTGAATCCAAGTTTTGTACTTCGCTGCAAATGTTTTTGCAACTTTGTCTAAAACTGATGTTAAACCAACAACCTTAAATGGTGTGGTGTTTTGCTCGAATTCTTTCTTTGAAGCTGCTTCGAGTTCGGCAAGTGTCATTGAGCTAGCCCAAGAGACGTCTAAACCTGTACGTGATGTATTTGCTTTTTTGTTACATCCAGTGACGAATCCTGTAGAAGCCATTGCTGCGACAGATAAACCGATTAGAATTTTCTTTTTCATATTTACCTCCAAAAAATTCTAATATCAAACATAAAACCCCAAAAAAACAGCAAAAAGTTTAATTTCTTTTTGATGACTAAATTTGCGCATTTTCAGTGCTTTATATTTGTTTACTTTTTTAGAATAACAAAAAAATGTTCGCGTGTAAATATTTGATTACATATGCGCTATACGCGATGCGCGATATTCAATTAAAAATATTAAAAAAAGAGCCAAGAATGTAATCATGGCTCTATTTTTTAGATTGCAATTAGTCTTTTGCGTGTCCAGCAGAGTGGAAGACATTAACTAATTTGTCAGCGACTAAATCAGTAATTGCATCAAGACCAGCATTTAAGAATAAACGAGAATCGAATTGTTCTGGTTGTTCATATAATGCTTTTCTCATGCCACCAACGAAGGCGACTCTTAAGTCTGTACCAACGTTAATCTTGGCGATACCTTTTTGTGAAGCTTCTGTCAACATTGCTTCTGGGATACCGATAGCTGCTGGCATCTTACCACCGTAAGCATTTAATCTTTCAAGGGCGGAAGCTGGAACACTGGATGCTCCGTGTAATACTAGTGGGAAACCTGGCATTCTTTCTGTGATTTCCTTAAGAATGTCAAATCTTAATTGTGGTTTTTGTCCTGGCTTGAATTTGTAAGCACCGTGGGCTGTTCCAATAGCGATGGCTAAGGAATCAATACCTGTTCTCTTAACGAATTCTTCAGCTTGATCTGGATGTGTGAATTGGCCGTATTTATCATCGACGACGACATCTTCTTCGATACCTGCGATGGCACCGAGTTCAGATTCAACGACAACACCTCTAGCGTGAGCGTATTCGACTACTTCTTTGGTTTGACGAATATTTTCTTCGAAATCATAAGCAGAAGCATCAATCATGACAGATGTAAATCCCATATCAATACATCTCTTGCAGAGGTCAACACTCTTACCATGATCTAAGTGAAGCGCAAATGGAATTGTAAATTCTTTTGTTGCACAGTCACAGATTTGACGGATGTAGTCTTCTCCGATGAATTTAAGGGCACCACTGGAAATAGCGATGATGACAGGAGATTGGGTTTTCTCAGCAGCTCTTAATGTAGCTTTGAGAATATCCATTGTGTCAACATTGAATGCACCGATGGCATAACCCCCCCTAAGGGCTTTTTCAAACATTTCTTTTGTTGTAACTAATGGCATAGTAATTATTATTCCTCCTTTAATATATTAATGACTTTGCCCGAACTTTGAAAAACATTTGATAATTTTTCTTTTACTAACTTTTTACATTGTTCCCTAGCAGGGACTAAGAAATTTCTTGGCTCAAACTTATCTTTTATCTCAGAAAGTGATTTTCTTAGTCCACCAACAAAGGCTACACGGAAATCAGTACCGATGTTAATTTTACAGACTGCGGTTTGAGCAACTTGGCGTAATAACTCTTCTGGAACACCTTTTGTGCCTTTGAGTTCTCCACCATAATTATTAAAGATATTTAAATACTCATCTGGGATTGAAGAAGAACCATGGAGCACTAGTGGGAATCCAGGTAATAACTTTTCAACCTCTTCAATTAAATCAAACTGTAAAGTAGGAACCTCATTTGGTTGGAACTTAGCGAGTCCATGACAAGTACCCATAGAGACTGCTAGAGAATCTACCCCAGTTCTTTTTACGAATTCAAAAACCATTTCGGGGTCGGTGTATTTTTTAAATCTTGGATCATCTTTTTTAGAACATGGACCAAGTTCACCTTCGACAGTTACTCCATGAGCATGAGCGTATTCAACTACCTCTTTAGTAATTCTTACGTTTTCTTCGAAGTCATACGCTGAGGCATCTATCATGACTGAAGTAAATCCTTCATCGATACATGCCTTACAAATTTCAAAGCTTTTTCCATGGTCTAGATGTATTGCCCATGGGATATGGATATCTTTAGCGGCAATAAGAAGAATATCTTTTATATTCCCTGGATGGAAAAAATCTCTTGATCCGCTAGAGAAAGAGAGAATTACTGGCGAATTGCATTCTTCAGCGGCTTCTAAAACTGCTTGGCATTGGGTGAGAATATCAACATTAAACGCCCCAACAGCATATTTTCCTTCATAGGCATCTTCAAACATTTTTTTTGTGTTAACGAGTGGCATAATCAACATCCTTTCCTTTTAGTTCATCTAATGCTTTTAAATCACAAATTGGTAAAGTAAGTGGTGTAATTGAGACATAGCCATTTTTAGTAGCAGTGATATCGTAATTTAAATCGATATCTGGTGTCTCATAGTAGTGTTTAACTTTGTAGACATGTTTTGGAATATTATGTGGTTCCATTTTGAATATAGAAAGGCGAGGATATAAACGAGTAAACCTAATGCCTTTTGGATGAGAATATTGAGGTTCTTGCATATTTACATTAAGGAAATAGTCTTCGCTTGTGAGATTGTTATCAATAATATATTTGAAGACTTCTTCCATATCTTCATTTATTTGTGGTTGATCTTCACCGAAGAATTTTTCTATAGAGAATGCTATTGCTTTCATCTTATACATAAGTGCTTGGTAGCACGCTCCACAAGTGCCTGAATACATGGAATCGTAGGATAGGTTATATCCGTTATTAACTCCAGAAATTACTAAATCAATTTTTTCTTTGATTACTAAGTTGGCGACAATAACACAGTCAGCAGGAGTTCCTTCAACTGACCAAGTAGTGTCGTTTATTTTATGAATTGAAAGATTTTGGAAAAATGTGATACCGACCGATTTGCCGCTTTGCCAGTTATGCGGGGCAACAACATATACCTTCCCATATTTTTCTAAGATTTTTTTAAAGGCATTAATACCAGGGGCTAAATAGCCATCATCATTTACTAGTAAAATATTCATTAAAACGGTCCTCCTTGGTGTTTGACTGTGTTTAACATTTCAAATGCATTTGAATAACTTTCGTTTATGACATTAGCACCGGCCGCCAAATCGTGAATGCCAGTATTGTTTTTACTGAACGATAAAATAGCGACATTAATGAAAAATGGAATAAAAGAAAATGTAAAGTTACCAAATAATAAGTTCATTGTAAATGGACTGATGAATGTAAGTACTATGAAAACAAAGCACCTTAATGCATTCTTTGATTTTGAAATCGGTTTAAGTGTTTTAGTATCAACAACTATTAGTCTTAAAATCATATAGCTTAATGTTCTATTTCTCTTATTGATTAGTGGAACGACAATGTAGAAAATTGTGCTGCTAATTGTTGCGATTATTAAAAGCGAAATCGCCATTGTTTTTCCAACAACTCTACTAGCTTCTCTTAGTTTTGGGTTAGCGTGGAAGAAACTAACAGCGGCCTTATATTCATTTTTTAAATATTCTCTTGCGGTTGTGGTTGAAACATCTGATTTTCTAACGCACTCATTATCTGCATTTAATTCGTAATAACCGGAAGTTAATTTTCTATCTAGGTATTCGCCATATCGATTTTCAGAGATTGCTCTTTCGTTTGTCTGATAGTACTTGGAAACCGGAAGATCATAGTTTTCTTCTGGAGTCTTATTTGTATCATAATGATCAATAAGTAACTCATATCCTGAACTACCATAAACAAAAAGACCAGAATCCACATATTCATCCAAGATGAATTGAGCGGAATCTTGATACCCCACGGATGGGAAGATAGTGAAATATGTTAAAGCAAATAATCCACCGGCAAAGATTGCTGCAAAAGCAAAGTCAATTAGTCCTGCTGCGACTCTTTTTAATAAAGAAGGGCGAGCCTTACTTTTCTTTTCATCAAATTCATCTTTTTTTCGATTTGCTTCGATTTTTCTTTGTTGAGCATCCATCTGCTCGATGCTCATATTAACAGCGTCTCTTTTTTTCATGATGTATTAGTCTTTCTTGTCGTATAGTCTTTCAACTACAAAAGGATCTTCAGAGCGACCTACGATAGGTGCTTTTTTATCCAATAAAGCAATATCATTCATTTCTTCTTCGGTTAATGAAAAATCTAAGACATCAAAATTTTCTTTGATTCTATTTTCGTTACCGCTTTTTGGAATGACAGGTATACCTTGTTGAACAATATATCTGATTGCTATTTGAGCAGGAGTTTTATCATGTGCTTTTGCGATTCGGATTAATGTTTTTTCTTGAAGTAACTCTGGTTGAGAACCATGCCCTAAAGGAGAATAGGCTTCTACAGGGACACCGTATTTCTTATACCATTTGAGTTCTTCTTTTCTTTGGCAGTAGATGTTGACTTCTATTTGATTGACCATTGGCTTGATTTCACAGTTTTTTATAAGATCCACTAATCTAGCAGGATCAAAATTAGAAACCCCAATAGCTTTTATTTTCCCTTTTTTATAATAATCTTCTAATACTTTATATGCTTTGTAATAGTCTCCATATGGCCAGTGGATAATTACTAAATCCAAATAATCGGTTTGGAGATTTTTAAATGATTCTTCTAGTTTAGGAACAGGATTATCGAATGTCTTAAAATGGAGTTTAGTGGTTATAAAAAGTTCTTCTCTAGGAACTCCTGATTCCGCTAAAGCTTCGCCAACAAGTTTTTCATTGCCATATTGTTGAGCGGTATCAAAAAGGCGATACCCAGCTTTGACCGCATTTAAAATAGCCTTTTTTCCTTCAACCTCATCGCTAACTTTGTAAGTGCCATAGCCAACAATAGGCATTTTTAAATTGTTTGGCAAAATAATATATTCCATATTAAATACCTATATTTTTCTATCGTATTGTATCATGATTTGATATAAATTATGAATAGGAAATCGGTATGAAGAAATTAATTTTAATAAATGGCGACCTTGCAACAGGCAAATCCCACTTTGCAATTATTGTTAGGGATTACTTTAATCTTCCTCTTTTTACAAAAGACGAATATAAAGAAGAATTTGCGAATCACTATGAATATGATACTTACGAAAAGAACCATAAATTATCAGTTATGGCGTTAGACGAAATAGTGAATAGATTTAAAGAAATTGCCCCAACTGGTAACGATTTAATATTAGAGGCTAATTTTCACGAAAATTATCTTAAAATATTATCTGACTTAGCGGACACATATGGCTATTCAATTTTAAATATAAATTTAGTGGGTGATCCAGACATATTATTCAAGAGATATATGAATAGGATAGTTAACGAAAACAGACACCCGGTTCATACGGTGAATAAACTTGATGAGATAGAGAAATTTAGGAAATACACCTTAGATAGAAGAAACGAAAAGATGTATGGAAAAGTATTAGAAATAGACGCGAACAATTTCTCTTACCAAACTGATGAAAAAATCTTAAAGCAAATTGAAGACTTCTTAGACAAATAAATTCAAAAACCATATAAGAAAGCACTTAAATTTGCTTTTTTATTTCTTTAGATAACAAAATCAAACGACAAAAAATATGGGTCCACTCCGGAAAAAGAAGAAAACATTTCGTTTTCTATGTTTTGTGAGTTTGAGAATTTTGTTCGCATTTGCACACACGAATATATATAATAAAACTACTATGAAAAAGAAAATCCATACCTTCCGTGCAGTGGTCTTTCCAACTATTTTAGTTGAAATAGCTGGTTTGACTTTATTTGTTATTTTCTACTTCAATAACTTCGCTGGTACAAGAGATGTGATATCTCCTGAATATGTTATCGGCGGAGCAGTTGGCATCGTTGGAATTAATATCCTCATTCTTTGGATTGCATATATTAGTATTTCTTCATATCGTCATAAAACTGATTTGAAGGCCGCTGAAGTCATTGGTAGTGATGTTCAAGAAGCATATAACTTTGCAATGATCGGTCTAGTGGTTACTGATGAAAATGACATTGTCATTTGGCATAACGATTTATTTAAAGAAAGACACATCGATATTCTCGATTTAAATATTTTTGAATGGCAAAGAGAGTTGAGAACATTAAAAGATAAAGGTTCTAATGAAGTTGCTAAGTTGATCATTAATAATCGTAACTTTGAAGTTAAATATTTAAGTGACGCTGGATTATGGATTTTTAAAGATACCACTGATTATGAATCAATTTATTCATATTCCAAGTTACAAGCACCTGTCGTTGGTATTTTATCAATGGATAACTACGAAGAAGTTATTAAAGGTGATGATGACTATAACGACACAATTACTAAGGCAAAAGATATCATCTTTGAATATACACAAAAATATGGAGTTTTACTTCGTAAGTTTAAAGATAGTAACTATTTAATGCTTTGTAATTATGATGCATATAGTAAGATGCAAGCTGATAACTTCTCTATCGTTGATAAAGTTAGAAGTGTCTCCATAGGAGAAGATATTCCTCTTACTTTATCTATCGGTATTGCTAGAGACTTCCCAGATGTCGTTAAATTAAACGAACTTGCTAGTGCTGCTCTTGATATTGCCATGTCTCGTGGCGGTGACCAAGTCGTCGTTTCTGTTTATGGCAAGGAAATGGAATTCTATGGTGGTAAAACCGAAGCGCAAGAAAAGCGTAGTAGAGTTAAAATCCGTGTTCTTGCAGACTCCTTAATTAATTTAATTAAAAATGCTAGTAATGTCCTTATTATGGGACACACAAATATGGATATGGATGCTTTAGGAAGCTGTTTAGGCGTTAAAGCAATTTGTGAAAGAATGAAAGTTCCTTCAAAGCTAGTAGTCGATTTAAAGGCTACAGAAATTAAAACTAGAGCAGCCTTAACTAGCAGTTTTAATCGTGAAGAACTTGAAGACTTAATCGTTCCATCTAAAGATGCATTGGGTTTAGTTAAATCTGATACTTTAGTGGTTGTTTGTGATGTTCATATTCCATCAATGGTTATGGCACCTGCTATTTTAGACCACACTAATAAGGTTGTTGTTATTGACCATCATAGACGTGCTGAAGAATATATTGAATCTCCTGTCTTTAACTATATTGATCCAGCCGCTAGTAGTGCTTCTGAATTAATTACTGAATTCATTAGATTCTCGTCTATTTCCCCACGTATTGAATTGAATTCAACTTATGCAACCATTATGCTTTCCGGTATCTTCCTTGATAGTTCATTCTATAAGAGCAAGAACACTGGTATTAGGACATTTGAAGCATCTACTATTCTTAAAGAATATGGAGCGGACAACTCTGTCGCTGATGATTTACTCAAAGATGATTATGAAGAATATATTGAAACAACAAATATTGTTTCGAAGATGAAAACTGCTGACTATGGAGTAGTCTATGCGATTGCTAATCCAAACCAATTTTATGATGCTGCTTCTATTGCTAAAGCAGCAAATGCTTGTTTACAAATGAAGGGAATTCACGCTGCCTTTATTATTGGTAGAACAAGTGGAAAAGAAATTAAAATATCTGCTCGTAGTGATGGACTCATTAACGTCTCTAAATTATGTGAAAAGATGGGTGGAGGAGGTCACTTTACTTCCTCAGCAGCCACTTTCTTAAAGAGTGATGTTAATGAAGTAGAAGAGATTTTACTTAATACAATTCGTAAATACTTGTCTGAAGCAAAAGCAGACGTAAATAGAAAACACACACCGGAAGAAATGTAATATGGAAGTAATACTTTTAGTTGATGTAAAAAAAGTTGGCAAAAAGAACCAAACAGTGAAAGTCAGCGATGGCTACGCAAATAATTTTTTGTTGAAACAAAAACTCGCTGTTCCAGTTTCTAAAAAGAGCATGGAAATTTTAGAAGAGCAAAAAGAAATTGCTCGTATCAATGAAGAAAACAATAAAAAGGACGCTCAAGCATTAGCAGAGCGACTTAAAGACATCACTTTAGAATTCACCGCTAAAGTTGGTAAGGATTCTAAATTATTTGGTTCAATTTCTCTTAAACAAGTTGAAGAGGAAATGAAGAAACAGTTTAATATCACCATTGATAAGAGAAAATTTATCGATAAAGGACCTCTTGATATGCTCGGTATTTATAAACTTAGAATCGAGTTATATAAGGGTGTTATCGGTGAAATCAAAGTGCATATTGGTGAAAGGAAATAGTTATGGCTCGTAAAAATGGCACAAAAAAAGTAGCAACTGAATTACCTTATAACGCGGATGCTGAGCGTGTTGTTTTAGGTAGTGCGATGCTTTCAAAAGACTATTGCCTTGATATTTTAAACACCTTAGAAGAAAGTGATTTCTTTTTAGGCAAACACCAAATTATTTACCGCGCAATTGCCTCTTTAGGAGTTAGAAGAGTTGATGTCGATGTTTTAACTGTCGCTGAAGAACTTGATAACTTAAAAGAACTTGAGAATATTGGTGGGGCTAAATACTTAGCGGAATGTACTAACACTGTTGTTGCTGCTAGTACATTAAGTTTCTATATCCGCATCATTCAAGATAACTCCGTCTTAAGAAAAATGCTTACTACCATTAGAGGCATTGATAATGAATATCGTACCGAAGAGATTGAAAACATTAATGATTTTATTCTCGATAGCGAAAATAGATTTAAAGAGAGTATTGCTAAAAGACATATCTCTTCATTTGCTACTACAAGTGAAATTGCTCCAAACATCCAAGCTTCTTTAGAAAAACTACAAGACGCAGATAACGATAGCGATGTTATTGGTGTTTCAACTGGATACGATCGTCTTAACCAAATCACTCAAGGATTTAAACCTGGTGAATTAATTGTTGTTGCCGCTCGTCCTGCTGTTGGTAAAACTGCGATTTGTCTTAACTTTGCGCATAAGATTGCAACCCACTCTAAAAAAGCAGTGGCGATCTTCTCTTTAGAAATGTCTAAAGAACAATTATTTAATCGTTTAATTGCTATGGATTGCTGTGTTGATGCTAAAAAGATTAATTCTGGAAGATTATCAACCGCAACTGATAAAGTTAAAGTTCTTAATTCAATTAAGACTTTATCTAACGCAAAAATCTATATTGATGACACTCCATCAATTAAACTTAATGACATCATCACAAAAGCCACCAAACTTCAAGCTCATGAACCAGATTTAGCCTTAATCGTCGTTGACTATTTAGGCCTAGTTCAAGTCGCTAATAAAAACGGCCGTTCTCCTGATTCACGTCAAGAAGAAGTCCGTCAAATTTCTTTGGCCCTAAAAGCTTTAGCAAGAGATTTAAAAGTTCCAGTCATCGCAGTTAGCCAATTATCCCGTGCGGTTGAAAAACGTGATTCACAACGTCCTGTGATGTCAGATTTACGTGATTCTGGTAACATTGAGCAAGACGCTGACATTGTTATTCTTCTTTATAGAGAAGACTACTACGCAGATAAGAAAATAGGAGCTGCTAATAAAAAAGGTGGTCAATTAACTCAAAACGATAAATTTGAACTTGCCAAAGCTCAAAAAGAAAAAGAATTAGGTGCTGAGATTCCAGGCAATGCTTCATATACTGAAGTCATTGTTGCAAAAAATAGAGCAGGACAAACTGGTGTTGCTCGTTTATTCTTCTACAAAGATTATGTGAGGTTTGATTCTCCAACCAGAGAATGGGAAGAAGCAATGGAACACATCTCAGAAGAGAATTAAGGAAACAATGTTTTTTGATATTGTTGGAAGTGGTTCAAAAGGAAATGCAACTTTAGTCTTTTCCTCAAAGACCACTCTTTTAATAGATATGGGTCTTCCCTTAGGAAGAGTGGAATCAGAATTACATCGTTTTAACAAAGTTATTAAAGATGTCGATGCTCTTTTAGTGACCCACAATCACGCGGATCATTATCGTGGATTAAAAGCTATTTCTCCAAAAAAGATTTATGCCTTAGAAGGAACAGTGCCAGGCTCATTAAGTAATGTCATTGATGTATTTGAGCCATTTATTATTGGAGATATAAAAATAACTGCCTTCCCAACTAGTCACGATGCGACTAATCCGTGTGGATATATGTTAGAGGCTGATAATGAGAAACTAGTTTATATGACTGACACTGGCTGTTATTACTCAAGTAATACTTCTTTACTAGAAAATCCTGATTATTTAATCATTGAATCTAACCATGATATTCAAATGCTATTGCACACTCATAGACCAATGGAATTAATTCATAGAATTATGTCTGATGTTGGTCATTTATGTAATGAAGATAGTGCTTTTGCAGCGTTAGAAATTATTGGAGACAAAACTAAAGAAATAGTGCTAGCGCATATCTCTGAAGAAGCAAATACTCCAGAGACCGCTTTAGAAGCTTATGAAAAAATCTTTAGATATAAAGGCGTTGATATTAATCGATATAAGGTAAGATGCGCTCCTCAATGGAAAAATATGATTGGGGGAGATTATGACAATTAAGATTTATGCGATTGGTAAAATCAAAGACTTCTATAAAAGTGGTGTTGATGAATATGTTAAAAGATTAGGTGGCTACACTAAGATTGAAATTATCGAAATTAAAGATGATTCAATAAGTGAAAAACCATCGATAAGTGAAATCACTAAAGCTAAAGACAACGAAGGTAAAAGAGTGCTCTCTTTAGTAAAAAATAATGAGTTTCTTATAGGGTTAGACCTTGGAAAGAAAGAATTCACTAGTGAAGAATTTGCGACATTTTTAAATGAAAAATTAGTGAGTAATGGATCTAATATTTCCTTTGTTATCGGAGGAAGTTATGGACTATCAGACGAACTTAAAAAGAGAGTGAACTGCTCTATCACTTTATCTAAACTTACATTCCCACATCAACTCGCTAGACTTGTTCTTCTTGAACAAATATATCGAGCGTTTAAAATATTAAATAACGAGACTTACCACAAATGAATTACGAAGACTTTAAAGAATTTAAATTAGTGAAGGATGAAAGTAATCCATTCACCCCACACTTCATTATTGATGAAGAAAGAGATTTCTATGTAGAACCAGTAGTCTTTACTCAATTAGCAGGTTTTAAAGAAAGACATCCAGATAAATACGACTTAATCATCAAATCAATGGTGGAACGAGTAATGAAAAATAAAAAAGTAATCTTCGTTGGTGATTATGAAAGTTACTTCACCGAGAAAGATGGCTATATTTATTTAGAATTAATTGATATTACTGATCCACTAAAGATATTCGTTGAAGATAAAAGTCGTGGCTCAGATTATGGGGACTAAAAAAAGAGGGGATCCTCTTTTTATTTTTTAAATAACTTTAATGTTTTTGTCTTTATATTTATCTTTTACTTTACTATTATCTTCTTCACTTGGGTAGCCGACATAAATTGCAGAATAAGGATTTACTCCAATAGGCGCTCCAATCGCTTTTTTGATATTTTTAATCTTTTCTTTTCCAGGATAAACAGCGCACCACACAGCACCCAGTCCTAAAGCGTGAGCAGCAAGAAGAATATTTTCAGTAGCCGCTCCTAAATCACAATACATTAAATCGTGGGCTAGAGGGATACCATTTATCTCTTTTGTGCATGGGATGATAATGATTGGACTTTTATATTTGCCAAATGGCATAGCGTCAATCACCGCTTGTTTCTTTTCTTTGCTTTTAACAATATAGAATTCCCAAGGTTGACGATTCATCGCACTTGGTGCACTCATCGCTGCTTTCATAAGTGCTTCAATCTTTTCTTCTTCAATTGGTTTATCAGAAAAAGATCTAACTGATTTTCTGCTCATGATATTTTCAATTGCATCCATATATAAATTCTCCTAGAAAAAAGAAGCCACACGAATGACTTCTTATTTATTTTTAATTAATAAGCAACTGGTCTAAGTTGTCTCATACTTGCCCACATAACTCTAAGTGAGATAAGCATGATGAACGCCATTTGGCCAATAACATTAGCGGCAAAGATGAAGCCGAGTACTAAGGCTAGAACTGCAGGAGTGAAGCCTAAGAAGTAGCCAATCTTTTGGCAGACCCAGAAGTTGAGGCTGCTGAATGGATTGTTCTTGCCTCTTGTAAGTAGGAAGACCATTAAACCCAAGAAGAACATAAGTCCTGCGTAGACACCTAAATAGATAAGGGTTGTATTCCATTTGGTTTCATTCTTTTGAGCGTAATATGTTTCGTTAAATAAGGCAATCCAGTTATTAAATACTGTTTTGATTTCTTCTTTAACGATAATAATTTCTGCTGCTGTAGTAGAAGTAACGCCTTCTGCTAATCTAGTAAAGAGTTCAATATCTTTAGGAGTGTTAACCCAGTTAAGTCCACCAAAGGTGTTACCTGCTCTAGTAGTAGTGTTATTCTTATAAACTGCACATGCCATTGTGTATGGAGTGAAAAGAATAAAGTTAGGAATATATCTTACTTGAACCCCTTCAGGATCTTCTGTTGGATTGTATACTTCAGTTGTACCAAGTTTGAATTCGGTTGTAGCGACTGTATTAACAAATTCACTTAATTCACCGCCGGTCTTGGTTGTGAAGAATAATCTTAAGCGATATTGATGTGAATCAGAATTGACGCTTGTGTAGAATGGTTGTCCATCAGCGACACCATTAGGGTTGTTATATGAGAGTAATCCATCTTCACCAATAGTGAGTGTGTGTCCGTCGTGTTTGAGTTGGACAGTAGCTTTTGCTAATTCATCATCAAGACCAAATGTTCCGTTATTTAAGAAACTAGCGCCATAGGCGTTATTTAAATGAACGTGATTTGGAATAAGTGGGATGATGATTGAGAATAAAAGGAATAATATTGCAAGCCACCATGGTGCTTCTTTACCATTATCGATACAGGCTT